>JAAUPH010000132.1 GCA_012035435.1 Sphingopyxis sp.
TCGCGGCCAGACGCATAACCAGGCACGGCTGCCAAATAGCGAACAGCAATTGGTTGGCCTGAGCGCGAAATTGGAGCAAGACGTATTGGCTATCGACCTGATCGACCGGCGCGTGACCCGGCTGGACCGCCCGATCCGCCTGCCCCTGCGCGAATATGACCTGCTGACCCAGCTTGCGCGCGTGCCCGACCGGATTGTCGCGCGCGACGCGCTATGGCGGGCGGTGTGGAAGATTGATTTCGATCCTGGTACCAATCGGATCGAGGTGCATATGTCGCGCCTGCGTGCACGGATAGACCGGGGCTTTGGCTGGCCGATGCTCTTTACGGTGCGCGGATATGGCTATGGCCTGCGCTCGGCGCGCGCTTGACGATGGGTTTCCGTCCGCTACTCATTTGCTTCAACAGCGAAACAAAGTGAGAGAGGCGAATCATGCACCCCAGCGTTCACGCGCGTGCCAACCCCGACAAGCCTGCGGTCATCGTCGCCGAAACGGGGGAGACGATCAGCTTTGGCGCGATGGACGCGGCATCGAACCGCGCGGCACAATTGTTCCGTTCGCACGGATTGCACCACGAAGATGTGGTGGCCTTCATGCTCGACAATACCCCGCATTATTATGGGCTGGTGTGGGGAGCCCAGCGCGCGGGGCTGCGCTATGTCTGTATCTCTCCGCGGCTGACGCAGGATGAGACCGACTATATCCTCGAAAATTCGGGCGCGCGGATGCTGGTGGTGTCGGCGAGCCTGGGCGATGCCGCGCTGGCGCTGACCGCCGATGTCGAACGTTTTGTGCTGGGCGGCGCGATCACCGGGTTCGCCAGCTGGGAGGATGCGGCCGCGTCGATGCCCAATACTCCGGTGGCGGACGAGCGCGCGGGCACCGACATGCTCTATAGCTCGGGGACGACCGGGCGGCCCAAGGGTGTGTGCGTGCCGCTACCCGCCGAACCAGCGATTGATGCGCCGAATCCGCTGGTCGCGCTTGCATCGATGGTGTTCGGGATCAATGCGGACAGCATCTATCTGTCACCGGCACCGCTCTACCATGCCGCACCGCTGCGCTGGTCGATGACGATCCACCGGCTGGGCGGCACCGTTGTGCTGATGAAGAAATTCGATCCCGAAGGCGCGCTCGCCGCCATCGAACGCTACAAGTGCAACAGTTCGCAGTTCGTGCCGACGCACTTTGTGCGGATGCTGAAGCTGCCATTTGAGGTTCGTGCGCGCTATGACGTGTCGTCCATGAAATGCGCGATCCACGCCGCCGCGCCGTGCCCGATCCCGGTGAAGGCGGCGATGATCGACTGGTGGGGGCCGGTGCTGCTGGAATATTATGCGGGGTCCGAGGGCAACGGCATGACCTTTGTGAACAGCCACGACTGGCTGACACATCAGGGGACAGTCGGCCGCCCGATCCTGGGCATTGTGCACATCATGGCGGAGGACAATGAAACCGAAGTGCCGGTGGGTCAGGAAGGCACGGTCTTTTTTGAAAGCGAACAGACGTTCGAATATCATGACGATCCGGAGAAGACGAAATCGAGCCGGAACAGCAAGGGCTGGTCGACGCTGGGCGATGTCGGACGGGTCGATGAAGAGGGCTTCCTGTACCTCACCGATCGCAAAAGCTTCATGATCATTTCGGGCGGGGTAAATATCTATCCGCAGGAAATCGAAAATCACCTCGTCACCCATCCGCGTGTTGCCGATGTCGCAGTGGTAGGCGGCCCGCATGACGAGATGGGCGAGGAAGTGATTGCGGTGATTCAGCCCGCCGACATGGCCGATGCGACCGACGATTTCCGCGCCGAGCTCATCGCCTTTGCGCGCGAAAAATTGTCGGGCGTGAAAATTCCGCGCCGCGTTGATTTTATGGAGGCGCTGCCGCGGCATGACACCGGCAAGCTGTATAAGCGGCTGCTGCGCGATCAATATTGGGCGAAGGACAAGGCTGCGGGCTGAACTGCCTCATAGGAGAGGACGAATGACCCAGGTGCTGGACCGCATAATATCCGACCCCTTCGACATGACCGATCCGGCGCTGTACGCCGAGGATCGCTGGCAGGAACCGTTCCGCCGTCACCGCGCCGAAGCTCCGATCCACAAGGTTGAACAGAGCTATTTCGGGCCGCACTGGTCGGTCGCGACATACAAGCCGATCGTGCATATCGAGGCGCTGCCAAAAGTCTTTTCCTCATCCTGGGAATATGGCGGCATCACGGTGGCGTTCGATACCGAGCGTTCGAATGACAGCGAACTGCGGATGCCCAATTTCATTGCACAGGATCCCCCGATCCACACGGCGCAGCGCCGCACGGTCGCCCCCGCCTTCGGCCCGGGCGAAGTCGCGGTGATGAAAGCCGAAGTGCAGCAACGGACGGGCGCGCTGCTTGACGCTCTGCCGATCGGCGAAACTTTCGACTGGGTTGAGAAAGTCTCAATCGAACTGACCACCGGGATGCTCGCAAAGCTGTTCGATTTTCCCTGGGACGAGCGCCACAACCTGACCCGCTGGTCAGATATGGGCGGCGATATCGAGCTGATCCGCAGTCCGGTGGGACGGCCGGTACGTTCGGCGGCCATGTATGAAATGGGGGCTGCATTTTCGGTGCTGTGGCAGGAAAAAGCCAAGGCGCCGGGTAAAGACCTGATCTCGATCATGCTCCAGTCCGATGCGATGAATCACATGAGCGAGCAGGAGTTTATGGGCAACCTCATCCTGCTGATCGTCGGCGGGAATGACACCACGCGCAACACCATGTCGGCCTATGCCTACGGTTTGTCGCAGTTCCCCGACGAGCGCGCGAAGCTGGAGGCCGATCCGTCGCTGATCCCCAATGCGGTGAGCGAAATCATCCGCTGGCAAACGCCGCTGGCGCATATGCGCCGCACCGTGACCGAGGATGTAGAGGTGGACGGCGCGCAGATGAAAAAGGGCGACAAGGTTGTGCTCTGGTATGTCTCGGCCAACCGCGATGAGAGCATCTTCACCGATCCCGACAAGATCATCGTCGACCGCGACAATGCGCGGCGGCATCTGGCCTTTGGCTATGGCATCCACCGCTGTGTCGGCGCGCGGGTGGCCGAGGTGCAGCTGGTCGTGCTGCTGGAGGAAATGGCCCGGCGGCGGCTGCGGGTGCACGCGGTCGCGGAACCCGAACGGGTCCCCGCCTGTTTCGTTCATGGTTACAAGCATTTGCCCGTACAATTGGAGCGCTATTGATGATCGATCTTTACTATTGGCCGACGCCCAATGGGTGGAAGATCAGCATCGCGCTGGAGGAGATGGGGCTCGATTACCGCGTGCACGGCGTGAACATCGGCGCGGGCGAGCAGTTCAAACCGGAGTTTCTGGCGATCAGCCCCAACAACAGGATGCCCGCGATGGTGGATCATGACCCGCCGGGGGGTGGCGAGCCGGTAAGCGTGTTCGAAACCGGGGCGATCCTGCTTTATCTTGCGGAGAAAACCGGGCGATATATGCCCAGCGACTTGCGCGGCCGGGTCCGCGTGACCGAATGGCTGATGTGGCAGATGGGCGGGCTGGGTCCGATGTTCGGGCAGGACGGGCATTTCAAACTTTATGCGCCCGAGAAAATCCCTTATGCTATCAGCCGCTATGACGCCGAGTGCAAGCGGCTGCTCGGCGTCCTCGACCGGCAGCTTGCCAAGACCGGCGATTGTGTTGCGGGCGATTATTCGATTGCCGACATGGCGATCTTTCCATGGGTCGCGACCACCAAAGCGCGCGATATCGACCGCAGTGAATTTGCCCATGTGAACAGTTGGTTTGAACGGCTGCGCGCACGCCCAGCGGTCGACAAGGGGATGGAGCTGCACAAGGAATGGCGCAGCAGCGGCGCGCAAAATGATGCCAAGGCGCGCGAAATATTGTTCGGGATCAAGGCGATATGACCGCCGACCGGATCGAATTTTTCTATGACCTGTCCAGTCCTTGGACTTGCCTGGCGTTCCACAACCTGGACGGGGTGATGGCGCGCACGGGGGCGAGCGTGAAGCTCCGTCCGATCCTGGTCGGCGGGGTGTTCAATGCGGTCAATCCGGCGGTCTATGCCGCGCGTGAGCAAGTCGACAATCGGCGCCTGCAGCATAGCTGGAAGGTGCTGAACGATTGGGCCGCGCTGGCGGGCGTGCCCATGAATTTCCCGTCGGTCTATCATCCTGCGAAGAGCGTCAACGCGATGCGGTTCTGCTGCGCGCTGGAGGATGATCCGGCAGGGCTGGCGGCGTTCACGCGCCAGGCCTTTGCACGCTATTTTGGCGCGCAGGAGAATCTGGATAACCCCGATATGCTGGTCGCAGCGGCCAATTCGGCGGGGCTCGACGGTACCGCGCTGCTGACACTCAGCGTGAGCGATCCGGTCAAAATGCGGCTGCGCACCAACACCGACGAACTGATTGAGCGCGGCGGCTATGGTTCGCCCACCATCTTTGTCGACGGCAGCGACATGTATTTCGGCAATGACCAGCTGCCGCTGGTCGAAGCGGCGCTGACGAGGGGCAAGCCATGAACGATCGTGTGACCATCACCATGGTGGATGGCGGCATCGCCGATGTCCGCTTTAATCGTCCCGACAAGATGAATGCGCTTGATCCTGCGCAGTGGGATGCGATTGCTCATGCCTTGGATCAGCTCGCCGCCATGCCGGGGCTGCGCGTCGTGGTTCTCTCGGGCGAGGGGCGCGCCTTTTGCGCCGGGCTCGACCTTGGCAGCATGGCGGGGGACCGTGATCCGGGGACCAGCAGCACCGGGCATAGCCTGGCCGACCGGACGCGCGGGATCGCCAATCATGCGCAATATGTTGCGTGGGGCTGGCGCGAGCTGCCGGTGCCGGTCATCATGGCGGTGCACGGCGTGGCGTTCGGTGCGGGCAGTCAGATCATGGCGGCCGCCGACATTCGCATCGTGCACCCCGATACGCGCATCGCGATTATGGAGATGAAATGGGGACTGGTGCCTGATGTCGCCGGCATGCCGCTGTGGCGCACTCAGGTTGCCGACGATGTGCTGCGCGAGCTTATCTATACCAACCGGATATTTGATGGGAATGAGGCCAAGGCGCTGGGCTTTGCGACGCATGTGGCCGACGATCCGCTGGCGAAAGCGATGGCACTGGCGCAGGTGATTTCCGGCAAGAATCCGCATGCGGTGCGCGGGGCCAAACGCCTTTGCAATCTTGCGGCGCATGCGAGCGACGCCGAACTGCTGCAGGCCGAGAGCGACGAGCAAATCCGGGTCATCCGCACACCCAACCAGATTGAGGCGGTGATGGCGGAAATGCAGAACCGCCCGCCGGTGTTTTTCGATTAGAGCGTTTTCTAGGGTCAGGACCCATTAAATGCACGTTCGAGGCGTCAAAATGGCGAAGATATCGGAGGGAAATGTCCGCAGTCAGGTAGTTTATCTACCTGCAAGGGCATTTCGCTGCGAGATCAAAGCCATTTTGACGTCCTTCGGATTTGACCCATTTTGCCCATGGCGGCGTCGGACAGCCTTGAGATATCTTCATATCCCTTCGGCTTTCCTCCTAGCCCTGAGCAAAATGGCCTCAAACCTCGAACGCGCATTTAATAGGTCCTGACTCTAGTATTGCAGCAGCCCAACAACCGCATCCCGCCACACCCTCTCATCCGCCGCCGCCAGCACATCGAGATCGCCCGGCTCCGCAGCTGCATCATCGACCCACTCGCGCAGGCCCGGCCCACCATTGATGACATCGATCGCCAGCCGTCCGAAGGCATATTCATAGGGGAAATCGCGCCACAGGGGATAATCGGGATAGAGGCGGCGAATGGCTTTGAACGCCACTGCCTGCACCCGCCACGGGCGGAAGGCGGCATGGTCGTAGAAATTGCCCTCAGCGTGAATGTGGACGCCGTGGCACAGTTGGCCCACATGTTTGTGGAAGGTCGGTTCGAACCAGATTTCACGCAAGGCGCAGCCCGTCATCCAATCGGGGGCAAGGCTGCGCATTTCGGCCATCACGGCGACCGCATCAACGTCGGGTGCGCCGAACAGTTCGAGCGGCCGCGTAGTTCCGCGTCCTTCGCTGAGCGTTGTTCCTTCCAGCATCACCGTTCCGGCATAGGCGCGCGCCATGTTGACGTTCGCGGCGTTGGGGCTGGGGTTGACCCAGATGCGGCTGGGCGGCCATCCATGCCCTTCGCCGTCCGGTTCCCAACCCTGCATCGCCACCACGCGGTAATCGACGTCGAGCGCAAAGTGACGAATGAACCAATGGCCCATCTCCCCCAGTGTCAGCCCGTGGCGCATCGGCATGGGCGCGGCGCCGACAAAGCTCTCCTGTCCGGTAAGCAGGGTTAGCCCTTCGACCGGGCGACCGGCGGGATTGGGGCGGTCGAGCACCCAAACACTCTTGCCTGCGCCCGCCGCTGCTTCGAGCACGTACAGAAGGGTCGTGATATAGGTGTAGATGCGGCAGCCAAGGTCTTGCAGATCGATCAGGATCACATCGAAGGTGGTCAGCGACTGGCCAGTCGGGCGGCGGTGTTCGCCGTAGAGGCTGAAGACCGGGATGTTGGTGCGCGGGTCGCTGAAATCTGGCGACTCCATCATATTATCTTGCAGGTCGCCGCGCACCCCATGCTGCGGCCCGAACATCGCGGTGACATTCACCCCGGCGCCGATTAGCGCGTCAAGGCTGTGGGTCAGGTTCGCCGTGAGCGAGGCCGGGTGCGCAAGCAAGGCCACGCGGCGGCCCCTGAGTTCGCTCAAATGTGCGGGGTCGGCGAGGAGGCGGTCGATACCGAAGAGAATAGTCATCGCGCATCCGGTGCCGGAAGCGACAGCGCAAAGCAATC
>JAAUPH010000133.1 GCA_012035435.1 Sphingopyxis sp.
AGCTCACGCGCGAAGTGGCGCGCCGCTTCAACCACCTCTACGGCCGGGCCGCGGATTTCGAGCAGCAGGTCGCCGCCACGCTGGCCCGCCTTTCGAAGGACGACCAGCGCTACTTCGAGAAGCAGCGCAAGTCCTTCGGCGAAACTGGCACGGCCGAGGCGCTGGCCAAGGGCGAGGCGGTCGTAAAGAAGGCTGCCGCTGCGGTGGAGGGTTGGACACCGGCCCAGACCGAGCTGCTGCTGGGCCACCTGAAGGGCAGCGGCCGATCGATCCTGAGCGAGCCGCAGGCGCTGCACACCGAGGTGCTGCGCCTGCCCGGCACCGACGGCGCGAAGATGAGCAAGAGCTATGGCAACGCCGTGCTGATGCGCCTCTCCGAACTCATCGCCGACAGCGAATTCGGCGACGCGGCGCTCGACGACGATTCCCTGACCATGATCCGCGAGCAGTTCCGCCGCTTCGCCGACGATCATCGCGACGATGCCCATGAGTGGCACCGGCAGGACGCCTACATCCCGATGTCGGTGATCGAGGCTTTGGCGGAGCTCGGCATCTTCGGCCTGACCGTGCCGGAGAGTTACGGCGGGCTCGGGCTCGGCAAGCTGGCGATGTGCGTGGTGACGGAAGAGCTGTCGCGCGGCTATATCGGCCTCGGCTCACTCGGCACCCGCAGCGAGATTGCCGCGGAACTGATCCGCCTCGGCGGCACCGAGGCGCAGAAACTGAAATGGCTGCCCAGGCTGGCCTCGGGCGAAATCCTGCCGACGGCCGTGTTCACCGAGCCTGGCACCGGCTCCGATCTCGGCAGCCTGCGCACCCGCGCCGTCAAGACCGCCGATGGCTACGAAGTGACCGGCAACAAGACCTGGATCACCCACGCTGCGCGCACCCATGTGATGACCCTTCTCGCCCGCACCGACCCGGCCACGACCGATTATCGCGGCGGGGTGGCAAGTGCCCGAACCTTGGCGCAGCTTGGTCTGCCGCGGCTGTCGCATTGCCCCGACATCGTCGTTGAACTCATCGAAAGCGACCGCGAGCCCGGCGGCATTGGCGAGCTTGCCGTGCCCGTCGTCGGCCCCGCCATTGCCAATGCGCTATTTGCCGGATCCGGCCAGCGTATTCGCCGCCTGCCCCTTGCACCGGATAAAACATGACCATCCCCCTCCCGACCGATCATCCGCCCATTTTCCAGCCGCGCATTGGCGTGCTACTGGTCAATCTGGGCACCCCTGACGCGCCGACGACCGATGCGGTGCGCCGCTACCTCAAAGAATTTTTATCCGACCGGCGCGTCGTCGAGATTCCCCCGATCCTCTGGCAACCGATCTTGCGCGGCATCATTCTGAACACGCGGCCCAAGAAATCGGCGCATGCCTATGCGCAGGTGTGGACTGATCAAGGTTCGCCGCTCGCCGCCATCACTGCGCGGCAAGCGGTGGCGCTGCAAACGCGGTTCGGCGATGCGGCGATGGTCCGCTATGCGATGCGCTATGGCAATCCGGCGATTGACAAAGTGCTCGATGAGATGATGGCAGCCGGGTGCCGCCGTATCCTTATCGCGCCGCTCTATCCGCAATATTGCGGGGCGACGACGGCGACGGTGACCGATGCCGTCTATGCGTATCTGGCGACGCTGCGCTGGCAACCCTCGCTGCGCACACTACCTCCCTATCATGATGATCCCGGATATATCAATGCACTGAAGGCGTCGGTAGAGACGCAGCTGGCTGCGCTCGATTTCGTGCCCGATGTGCTGCTCGCCAGTTTTCACGGCATGCCCGAACGCACGCTGATGCTGGGCGATCCCTATCATTGCCAGTGCGTGAAAACCGCGCGGCTATTGTCCGAGGCGATGGGGCGACCCGTTGAAGTGTCGTTTCAGTCGCGCTTTGGCCGCGCCAAATGGCTGGATCCGGCTACCGATGCCACGATCGAACGGCTGGCGGGTGAGGGTGTGAGGCGGCTGGCCATCATTGCGCCGGGGTTCAGCGCCGATTGTCTGGAAACGCTGGAAGAATTGGCGATGCAGGGCCGCGATAGCTTTGTGGAAGGCGGAGGTGAGCATTTTGCCTATCTTCCCTGCCTGAATGACGGGGAGCCCGGCATGGATATGCTCGAAACGCTGGTCCGGCGGGAAGTTTCAGGTTGGCTAACCTGACGTCAACCTTCTGCGGCTAGGCCTTTGGCTTGAACCAGAGGAAGTGGCCCAGATTATGACGGATATCCTAACCCAGCTTAACCCGGCGGCATGGTCGGCGATCATCGTCCTGATCGCTCTGTCCTTTCTGGGGGTGATCATATTGCGGCTGATCAAGGCCGGCAAAGCAAAGAACCCCGGCGATCTGGTCAAGGTGGCACGCGAGCGCGCTGCGGCGTCCAAAGCGGGGAAGGCAGCCATGAAGCAGGCCGAGGCCGCGATAGCCGAACCCATCGCTTCGAGCCGCCTGTCGCGCATCGGCGCGCGGGGCGACTACGCCGAGCCGGTCTCCGAAGTGGTCGAATCTGTGGAAGCTGAAGCGGAACCGTTGGCTGAGGCGGCTGAACCTGTTGAAGCTAGGGTCGAGCCAACAAAAGCTTTGGAAGTCACCATCGACTATAGTCCAGCCGTCGAAGCGCATGTACCGGTTATCGCGGAAGAAGCGCTGACGGACGATCAATCAACCGAATTCGCTCACAAAGAATTTGCCGACGAATGGGTTACGGACGAAGCTGAGGCGGACGATGAGCAGGACGACGAGCCAGCCCATGCAACCGCCCAATTCGACTTTGCCGATCCGGCGCATCATCCGCAGAATTGGGATGAACTGGTTGCGGTTATCAATGTGCTCGATCAGGCCATTCGCCGCCCCTGGACCGAGGATCTGCTGACCCTGCAGCTCAGTAAGGACCAGCTTGCCGCAAGCGCTGCGGGCGACGAGGCCATGACGTTGGCCCTGTCACGCCAGCTGGCCGCCACCGATCTCGCCCGCACGATCAACAGTGCCGCGCGCGAGCAGGCCGCCGAAGTTGTCGCCGTGGTGCGCGAATTCGCGCATCAGGCGCCTTTCTCCGCCGACGAATGCGCCGCGGTCATGGGCGGCCTTGGCGAAATTGAGTGGATGGCGCTGATCCACCGCGGCGACATGTTGGAAAAGCGCACCCTGCCCCTGACCGTCAGCGATCCCGAAGCTCCGCTGTGGGTAGAGGCGGCGCGGGTTGCCGCAGACCAGCTGCGCCGGGACATCGCCGCCTGACCCAATGAATAGCTATGCAGTTGACGTTCCGGTCAACTTGCGGCGGCCCCACGCTCCCGATAGTCAGGCAAAAAGCCAGCACGGGAGAGCTTATTCATGGCACGTATTGCAATCGTCACCGGCGGCAGCCGGGGGATCGGGGAAGCCATCAGTCTGGCGCTGAAGGATATGGGCGTCACGGTCGTCGCCAACTATGCAGGAAATGACGCAAAGGCTGCTGAGTTCAGCGCGCGGACCGGCATCAAGGCCTATAAATGGGATGTTGGCGACCATGCAGCCTGCCTGGAGGGCTGCGCCCGCGTCGCGGCCGAGGTCGGCCCGGTCGATATCGTAGTCAACAATGCTGGTATCACCCGCGACGGCACGCTTGCCAAGATGAGCTACGATGATTGGCATGACGTAATGCGTATCAACTTAGGCGGTTGTTTCAACATGGCGAAGGCCTGTTTTCCGGGCATGATCGAGCGCGGCTGGGGGCGCATCGTCAACATCGGGTCGATCAACGGCCAGGCCGGGCAATATGGCCAAGTCAATTATGCCGCCGCCAAATCGGGCATCCACGGCTTTACCAAGGCGCTGGCGCAGGAAGGCGCCAAGAAGGGCGTGACCGTGAACGCCATCGCGCCGGGCTATATCGACACCGATATGGTCGCCGCAGTGCCGCCGCAGGTGCTGGAAAAGATTGTTGCCAAAATCCCGGTCGGACGATTGGGCGATGCAACTGAAATTGCGCGCGGCGTGGCGTTCCTGTGCAGCGACCAGGCTGGATTCGTAACCGGATCGACGCTGAGCATCAACGGCGGTCAGCATATGTATTGAACATGATTGAGCCCCTCCCGCGAGCGGGAGGGGCGTTAGAGGGGCATGCTCTCATCTGCCCCCCTTACCGATCAATCGATGATATATCCCACGACCCTCCATGCATCATCTTCCCACACCAGAGTCAGGGTTTCGGTAGCATCCGCCTTCGCGGCGAAACTCGTTTTAAAACGTATCATGTGATAGCCCTTGGGCGGCGCAGGCACGAATTCGGAGCTGACCAGTGCGCGCGATACCCGGGCGCCGAGTGGGACGCGGACGGTGCGGGAGGCCCTGGCCCATGTTTCCGCGCTGTTAAGCGCGCGGAACGACGCTCCGGTTGCCTGCCAGCTATTGTCCCAATCCCCGGCATCAACCATATCCAGCCAGCCGAGCGCAGATTGAGCCGCAGCACTTTCCGCTGCGGGTCGCGACGCCGCAGCTTCGGGCCGGGCTGGTGCGGGGAACGAAATGGTGTCGCCGAGGGACGCGAGGGCGAGCAGTGCGAAACTTATTCCCATGATGATAGCTCCAACAACCCAGCCAAAGCGGCGTGGCGAAAGCCCGCCGCCGACTGGTGCTGCAGGCATTTCCTCTGGATAGCCGGCCGGTTCATCCCCCAAATCTTTGGAGACAGGCTTTTCAGGGTGATCGCTTTCGATCTCGCGGAGCAGGCGCGCAGCCTCGCGGCTGCTGGAGACCGCCATTTTCCGCCGTGCATCGCGCAGGCGTTCGTTGATCGTGTGGACCGACAAACCCAGATGCCGAGCCATGGATTTGGCATCATAGCCCTCAACCAGCAGGCGCAGGGTCAGCTTTTCCTTCTCGGTCAATGTCTGATAGCCTGATGCCATGGGGCCGCCTGTGTCCGCGCGTGAATGGCCGATGGTCTAGGATGCGCCCAAGGTCGCTGCCACCCCAAATAAATCGTATCTCCACCGCCGCACCGCATTATAGGATGGCGGAATGGCACGCCCCCTCCACCCGCCCATCAAACGCAGCGTCACCATAGCCGGGCATCCGACGTCGATCAGTTTGGAACCTGTATTCTGGGACGCGCTGGAGGCGGCGGCGGCAGAGGCGGCACTGCCCGTAAATGCGCTGGTGGCGAATATCGATGTCGAGCGGATGGCAGCGGACACTCCGCCCAACCTCACTTCGGCTATCCGCCAGTGGCTGTGGTCGCGGCGCGGGTGATGGCAACCGCAAAGGCAGCGCCCTTGTCGGGTGCACAGTGCAGGAAGAGCGAGGGTTCGATGAGTTCAAGCTCCATGATGTGGAGCGTGCCGTCGCAATCGCCAACCATATCGACCCGGGCATAGGCGGGCGGTGCCGGGCAGGCCGCGAGGGCGGCATCGGCCAGCGCACGGGCTTCGTCGCTGGCGTGCCACGAAAATTCGCGGCCGCCAAATTGCTCCTGCACCCGGAAATCCCCCACTGCCGGGCGTTTGACGATGGCGTGACTGAGCTTGCCGTCGAACAGGAACAGCGAAAATTCGCCGTCGCGGGTGATCCCGGGCATCAGCGGCTGGACGAGGCGGCGCCGGCCGATGGCGTCGGCAGGGATGTGATCGCAGATCCGCAGCCGGTGCGTGCCGTCCGCGCCACCCGAAATAGCAGGTTTGATGACGATGTCGTCAGCCCCCAGTTGAGAGCGGGCGTCGGCCAGCGTTGCATCGCCGAGGGCAGCGACATCGATGGTCGGCACCACCGCGACGCCCTTGGTCGCCAAGTCGGTCAGATAGGCCTTGTCACTGTTCCAGCGCAGCAGTGCCGCCGGATTGACCACGGGCAGCCGCTCATCCTGCAACCGGTCAAGCAGTGCATACCAGGCGGCGACATTGCGCTGATAGCCCCAGGCGAAAATCGGCAGGATCAGGTCAAAGCCCGCCAAATCACCGGGATCGGTCCAGATGCGCCGTTCGACCGCTAACCCGGCACATATTAGCGCCCCCGCTTGCAAGGCATAGGCCCCGCTCCAATCCTCCCAGTAATCAGCCTCGGGGACGAGAATGGCGATACGCGGTTGATAGGGCATGGAGACACTTCTGTTGTTTTTCAGATGCAGTTTGGCACCTACCGCAGCAGCAAGTTCCGCGCCTGCCCCGCAAGGTGCGACAGCATTGCGCCATTGGGGCTGGCGATCGTGCGGGCGCGATCGACGGTACTGCGGAAATGCGCAATGCGGGCCGCCTGCGCCGTCAGCCAGTCGCCGACCGCCGCCTCCAACTGCTTGGCATTGAGCCGCGCTAGGAAGTCGAGCCGCATCTGCTGAAAATCGCGCGCGAGGCTGTTGACGAGCAGGCGTTCCCACGGGTCGGCGGGCGACATGCGCGCGGCGAGCGTCTGCGCCCAATCGAGCCCCAGCGCTTCGCCCAACCGGGTAAAGGCGCGCGTCGCATCGATCACGTCGGCGTCCTGACGACCCGCAAGATCAGCAAGGCCAACCACGCCGTCGGTCTTGAACAGGCGCACGACTGACGCGATCAGTTCAGGCGTAGCGCCCGCATCGGCCAGCCGGGCGCCCAGCTGGTCCCATTGCTGGCGCACCGTATCGGTCAGCAGCGTGTCGACACCGGCGATCAACTGATCGACGCCGGGCCGCAGCCGCTCGACCGTTGCGGCAGGCGAGCTGCCCGGGGGGCAACGCGCAAGATGTCTGCCATTTGTGAGGTCATGGCGGCGGCGGCCTGCGCGAACAGAGACAAGCGCGTCGCTTCGCTGACCGCCGCG
>JAAUPH010000134.1 GCA_012035435.1 Sphingopyxis sp.
GCAAGTCCCGTTACAATGCTCGCATCATCCGTCTTTGGCTGCTTTCAAAATGTCCGGACTCTATTGCTGCTCGTGGCACTGTGCGAAACGTTGAAAGCGGCTGCACCATCAGCCAAGTCTGGTGGTGGTGGTGGTGGTGGTCGTCGTCGTCGTCGTAGTGGTGGTGGTCGTAGTAGTCATCGTTGAGGTCACTTCGAGTGTGGTTGTTTCGATGGGCGTTGTTGTCATTTCTGTTGTTGTCGTATCTTCTACAGATGGAGATGAAGATGATGAAGAATAGATTCTGATGTCGAGCAGTGAAATGAAGGATTGGAGTGAAAGATCCTGGTGCCAAACAATCTTTATCAATCCATGGTAGAGTGACTGAGAATGAGCGCATTGCCTTTCGATTCGATTGTGACTATCGTTGTTCGTCTATGTTGTGTGCAAATGAACGAAAGAACATACAACTGTGAATTCGTATGACTATAGACGATCTCTAGTAAGGTGTGTTTGCTCATCGAGATTGATGAGACGGAGCATCTCAGATGATTGCAATGCGAATGTGTGGATCGATTTCAGCAGAGAGATCTCAACGGAAAATCAACAACATCGACATGTGCACGTGCATGCTAGTGGCTAGATTGAATCAAGGCTACTGAATAGTTTGACAATCGTGGATCTTACCGCACGAATTGGTTGCCAAGATGAACTTTTGAATGCGACCGTTGGCCATATCCGTCACCCAAATATTTCCATACGAGTCAAAGGTAAAACTCGACGGTTGATTCAACTGATTTGCGGCCGATCCCAAACTGCCCGTACAAGCAGCGACACATTGAAAACCGTTGGGACCAGAGCCAACCACTCGATGATTGCCAAAGTCCAATATGTAGAGATAACCATTTCCATCAAGCGCAACAAAGGTAGGTCGAAATAGCGTGATGGTATTGGCAGCTCCGGTACCAGCTACTGTCGTTGCGCTGAGCTGACCTGGCTGGAAGAGTTGAATGCGATTGTTGCCAAAATCAGCGACATATAAGCTGAAGTTGGTGTCAACAAAAATACCATAAGGACTGATCAATCTTGTCGCTGTCACTCCGGGTATTCCATCGCCGGCAACGGTTGCTATCACCGCCGTATTGCCCAGAGTTGTCCGTATTACTCGAGCAGAAGTCTGACCAAGTGAACAGTAAAGTGTACCATTCTCAGTGATGGCAAGACCAAAGCAAACTCCCATAGACACATTCATAATTGTTGTTGGATTGGAGCTATTCACCGAGTAACGTTCGACCTGTCCGACAGGTTGACCGACATGCAAGTAAATATCTCCATTTGACGTCACGTAGAGTCCTGCCAATGAACTTCGATTGAACGGAATCGTTCTTGAGACTGTTCCATTATTTTCGAGCCAGACCAGAATCTGTCTGAGTGTTTGTGATGCATGATAGATTGTATTCTGTCTGTTGATAAAAACACCACTGATATTAGCACCGATCGTCGAACTGTTGGCAAATGTTTCAGCATTTGCTTGCCATCCAACGGTTGGACAAAAGATCGGTCGATTGAGTGGGCCACCTAGAATATTCATGAGAGTTGCATTTTCCAATCGTTCGAGTCAAGCAATATTGATGGACTGTGAGAAGAGATCGCTTTCGTCATCATAATCTAGGCGTTTCAATCATTCAACGGCACTTGTGAGCAAACGAAGAGTGCACTGGCATTGTGTGTATACGTAAATCACACGATCACTTGCGTCGCACGCAATCCATCAGCGAACGGTCTCTCCGTTCGTTCGAAAAGACAGACTAGTGGCGTGACGATAATTGTTCTGTTTTCTGTTGATTAGATGAATAAACCTGATTGAGAAGCGATTCAAAGAAGACCTTGATTGGGTTTCTCAATGAAGTAGAAAGAGAAATAGAGTCTCTAGATTTCTGAGTCTATCTATCGATGATAAGAAAGAGCGTGAATGCTATCGCCCAAATCACCAATAGATTAGAAAAAAGTCACTGTATTGTTTGAATATTTTCTAATTTGGCCAATGAGAAGCCAAGATTACCTTCTGTTTGAACATCACTGTTATCAGCGAGTCCAAGTTGTATCGCACTACGTCACAAGCAAAGTGCAAAGATCGTGTTCAAAAAGCGAATCGGTCTTTTCAAGAACGATTCGGATAGTCCTGTAGAACATAGAATCTTGGTGAAGTAGAGATGGCGATCTTCAACTAGAAGACCAGAGGACGAGCGTATGCATACCACATCCTCACCCTCAGTTTTAGAATAACAGAACTAACCGACTGATTGATACTGCCACAGTCTTGCATTAGTAATTACACTAACATAGTAGCGAAAGATCGAATAAATCTGACCAACCGCGTCAGCGGAAATATCGAGCACGGCACACAAATCCACATCCGAGCCGGTGCCGAGCGGATTGTGGCCGAGGTAGTTGGCCGACCGGCCACGGACGAGATCGAGCGCGTAGCCCAGCACCGTGAACGGCCCGCGCACGAACGATGAGAAGCGCGAGGTCGAAGAGCCTGCGAAGCCCCAGATCAGGCGAAACAGCACCAGCGTCAACAGGATCAACCCCAGCATGCGGTGCTGTTCCAAATAGTCATTTTCGGCGGTCCACCACATGGCGGGGATCAGCACCACCATGGCCCAGTGGATCAACCGAACCGGCCAATCCCACAAGCGGATGGTGACGTCGCCCGGCATCGCTTACGCCCTAAACCCGGTTCAATCGGGCACCCGGAACTGATCGTGACACCCTTTGCAGGTCCCGCCCGTCGCGCCCAGCGCGGCACGCACACGGCCGACGTCGGTCCCTGCGGCAGCGGTACGGAGCCCCTTGGCGGCGTTGTTCAAATTGGTTGCGGCGGTGCGAAATTCTGCTGGCCTTTGCCAGATGGCGGATCGCGCGCCGGTCTTTACGCCAGCCTCAGCACCGGTACCTTTGGGGAAGAAACGCGCAACCCGCGCCCCCGCGCGCTCCAGCGCGGCGGCCTCGCGGCGGATCAGTGCGAACGACGGTGCATCCTTGCGCGTCTCATCGCTGATCAATTTCATCGACCGCGCCATCGCCTTGAAATTGTCCTGCCGCGCCTTGATGGTCCCCGGCGCGGCGGCGATGGACGGGACGGCAAGTGTGGCGGCAGCGGCAAGCATGGCAAACAGGCGGACGGCGGACATGGCGCGACTCCAACTGGCGGATGATCGGGCCAAGCTAACCTGAAATCTGTGGTAGGGGAAGGCCACACAATGAACGGCTTATCTGATGCAATCCGCCGCGTCCTTGCGTTCCGGAGCCAGTGCGTTACGCCATTGTGATGACCTATTTTCGTTCCGAATTGCGTGGCGGCACGCAAATAATTTGGCTCGACCGTGCGCCCATCAACGCCCTCACCATCGCCATGCTGCAGGAAGGTGCGTCGACCTTCACTGCGCTCGCGGTCGATCCGCCGCCGGGCGGCATCGTGCTCGCGAGTTACCATGGCACCTTCACGGCGGGCGTGGATACCAAGGCGGCCGCGACGCTCGATTCCGCCGGGCGGCACCAATTGGTGGACGCGGTGAACGCCTTTGCAGCGGCGCTCTACCGGCTGCCCTGCGCGGTCGTCGCGGCGGTCGGCGGCCATGCAATTGGCGCTGGCGGGATTATCTGCCTCGCCAGCGATTGGGTGCTTATCGCAGATACCGAACTGAAAATTGGTTTGCCTGAGGCGAAAGCCGGACTGCCCTTCCCGCTGGTTCCGCTGATCATCATGGATCAACAACTGGACCCCGTCTGGCGGCGGCGGCTGGCGCTGTCATCCGCGTTGCTGGGCCCGAATCAGGCCGTGGCAGCCGGACTTGCCGACGAGGTGGTGCCAGCCGAGCAGCTGGTTTACCGCGCCGTGGCGCAGGCCGCGGCCATGAGCGGGCAGCCCGCCTTTGCGATCATCAAAGCGGATTTGCGGCGCAAGGCGCTGGCGGAGATTGCGGCGGTGGTGGGATAGGCTGCTTTACCGCGCCCGCGCCATTTCTTCGATTACATCGGCAATCGGCGGCTCGAGCTCGGCAATCGCTTCCATATCCTGCTGTACCCCGCGCATCACGCGGGCGATATATTCGCGGATGATGCGGTTGCGCTCCTTACCGGTCTCCAGATCGGGAGCATAGCTCTCGATGTCATTACGGCTGATGCTGCCATTGGCCTCCAGCAGCCGCTCAACCGTGTCGAGCCGTTCGCGCAGCACCGACACTTCGCCGATCAGCGCCATCATCATCGACAGCATCCGTTCCTCGAACGGGCTGTCCAGATATTCGGGACGGCGGCCCTTGGCCTTGGCGCCGCTGCGGGCGATCCAGTCAATCCCGTCGGTCATTCGGGCTTCCATCCGCCATAGGCGTTCCAAACGGCGGCGCGGCCATAATCTTCCTGCGCGCCCGCAGGCGAGGGCGGGAAGATTTTCTCGTCGACCACGGCTTTGACCCCTACGGTGAACTGGCGATCGCGCGGAAATCCGGCCTTCGCCATCTCTTTTTTCATGTCGAGCGCGTGCATCGCCGACCAAAAGGGTTCGTTGTTGTTGTACGCATCCCAGTCGCGCATAAATTGTTCGAACAGCGGCATTTCGGGCCCATATTCGGGCTGTTCGATGTGAAACAACAGCCCCCCGGGCTTCAGCACGCGCGCAGCCTCCGCAAGAATTTTTGGAAGCGCCTTCATCGACAATTCGTGCAGGAACATCGTTGTCTGCACCCAGTCGAAACTGGCGTCGGCAAATTCGGACAAATCCTCGCCGCTCATCTGGCGGAAGACCATATTGTCAACGCCCAGCGACCGCGCGCGGCATGGCCATAACGCAGCGACGGCGCGGCGGTGTCGATGGCGATCACTTCGGCATCGGGGTAGGCGCGCGCGATCGGCACCGCATTATGGCCAACGGTGGCACCGATATCGAGAATGCGTTGCGGTTGCCAGTCGGGCCGCTCGGCCTTGGCCCAGGCCGCTACCGCCGCGCCGCCGCCATCGTTGAGCGCACCCAGCGCGCCGCCGGTGGTGGCGAAAATGCCGCAGTCATAATTGGCGCCCGCCGACACATCGCCGGGGCGCCCTTCCCCATGATAGCTCCCCGGCATACAGTGAATATCGACCGCGGCCTGATAGCGCGGGACCTGAACCGCCGGATCGAGCTGCAATGTGTTCGCGCCCTCGTTATAGGCTCGCGCCCGTGCATCAAGATCGTCGAGCTGACGCAGCACCAGCGAGCGGCCATTTTGCTGGCGCATTTCCATCGAATTGCGTTTCATGGCCGACCAGAAACGATGCCAGTTATCGCCGTTCATCGCGCGCCGCACCTCGTGCCGGTCGGCAGGCTCGCGGCCATGCTCGGCCCTGAAAGCGGGTACGACGCGCCGATCATAGGCCAGCTTGTTACCCGCGCCAATGGCTCCCGACAGATAGCGGTTCAGACCCGCCAGGAAATTGAACCGCGCCGCTTCATCATGGTGCACTTCCGGAAACATGGCATGACGCTCGACAGCGGTATAGGGTGGGGGAACATCGTTCGCGCTCATATCAGTCGATCCTTGTCGAGCCGGGCGATAACGTCCTCGCTGGCTCGTTTGAAATAATCGCGGTCCGGAACGACCACGTCTTTGTCCTTGATCAAACCATCTGCGCGCTGATGAGTTTCACCGGCATAGGCGGCGGCGAAGATTGCGGTGCGCTGGCGCGACAGGAAGTTGGTCATCCCCGGCTTGCGCCGCGCGCTGCGCAGCGCATGGAGATCGATATCGGCAAAGGCGGTGAAGGTTTCCCCGCTGTTCGCCTCCGACAGGATATTGCCTTTCCAGTCGACGACCAGACTATTGCCGTCGGCCGAGGCGAGCGGCAGGGTTGTCCCGCCAATCCCTGCGGTATTCGCCGACACGACATAGGCCAGATTTTCCATCGCCCGCGCCCGTTTCGCAATCGCCTTGGGGGTTGACAGCGGACTGCCGATTTCGCTCGAAGAATGGACAAAAATCTCAGCGCCGCGCAGTGCATGGGCCCGCGCGATTTCGGGGTAGAGAATTTCCTCCGATGCGATGGCCGCCAGATTGCCGATCACTGTCCGCGCCACGGGGAACACCCCGTCGATGCCATAGATGTCGAGATATTTGCTCCACACGTCATGCGGCGTCGGGGCGAACATCGAATTGAGCCGACGATAGCGCAGCACTGTTTCGCCATTTGGCGCGATGATGAAACTGGCCTGAAAATAAATGCCGGGAAAATGCGCGTCGCGTCATAGGCATTGCCCGCGATGAAAATCCCCAGCTGTTGGGCCATGCCCGCGATCGCCGCATATTCCGGACCGTCGATGTCGAATGCCGCAAGCTCGGCAAACTCGCTGATCCCGATCGGCCGGGGTAACTGGTGAACAGATATTCGGGCAGCACGGCCAGCTTTACCGGAGCGCCGCCATATTGCTGGATGAAGATGGTCGCGGCGCGGATCTGCGGCGTAATCGCAGCGACATGATCCTGGACCTGCGCAGTCACCTCGGGACGCGACTTCAGTCGCTCGACCGACCGCGCGGTCAGCTGCATTGCGACAGCGGCAAAGGGGGCGGGGGCGGTCACGGCTTTGGTCTCATCTTCCATGGCGGACAGTCTTTCGGGCAACAGCGCGCCGCTCGGCAAGCGCGGGCGGCGAGC
>JAAUPH010000003.1 GCA_012035435.1 Sphingopyxis sp.
CCGACGCCATCGCCTATGCCCGCGCGCGTGTTCGCCGACGGCCCGCGCCCCAACCCGCGACCGCGCCGTGTTCGGTGATGCGAGCGCAATCGACGGACTGAAGGCCGCCAACGCCAAACGCTGGAAGGGCTTTGAAGCGCCTTATGCGAACCTCGCCTGTGTCGAGGCCGCCACGCGTTTGCCCTTCGACGAAGGTCTCGCCTTTGAACGCACCGAATTTATGAAGCTGATGTTCGGCAGCCAGTCGGCGGCGCAGCGCCATATCTTTTTCGCCGAGCGTCAGGCGGCCAAAATCGACGGCCTGCCCAAGGATACTCAGCTGCGCGCCATTAATAAGGTCGGCGTGATCGGTGCGGGCACGATGGGCGGCGGGATTTCGATGAATTTCCTCCAGAAAGGCATCCCGGTCACCATCGTCGAAATGGCCGACGAAGCGCTCCAACGCGGCGTGGGGGTGATCCGCAAAAATTATGACGCCAGCGCTGCCAAGGGGAGGTTCAAACCCGAGCAAGTCGATCAGATGATGGGCATCCTCACCCCTTCGCTCAGCCTCGACTCGCTCGCCGATTGCGATCTGATCATCGAGGCGGTTTATGAAAATATGGAGGTGAAGAAGGAGCTGTTCGGCAAGCTGGACAAGATTGCCAAGCCGGGTGCGATCCTGGCGTCGAACACCAGCTATCTCGATGTCAACGAGATCGCCGCATCGACCAGCCGCCCGGCGGACGTGGTCGGCATGCATTTCTTCTCGCCCGCCAATGTCATGAAATTGCTGGAGGTGGTGCGCGGCGACGCAACGGCGCCCGATGTGCTCGCCACCGCCATGGCCATCGGCAAAAAGATCGGCAAGGTCGCGGTCGTTGCGGGCGTTTGCCACGGCTTCATCGGCAACCGCATGCTCGCCCCGCGCCAGATCGAGGCCCAGAAACTGCTGCTTGAGGGCGCGACCCCGGCGCAGGTTGACAAGGTCCATACCGATTTCGGCATGCCGATGGGTCCGTTCCAGATGGCCGACCTTGCCGGCACCGACATCGGCTGGCACCGCGACCCCAACCGCATCGAAAATATCCGCGATGCGCTCTGCGCCGAAGGCCGCTGGGGGCAAAAGAAACAGGCAGGTTTCTATGATTATGACGACAAGCGCGTGCCGTCGGAAAGCGCCCGCGTCGCCGAAATCATCGCTGAATTCCGTGAAAAGGACGGCATCACGGCGCGTGAAATCAGCGATCAGGAAATCATCGAACGCACGCTCTACCCGATGGTCAACGAAGGCGCGCTGATCCTGTCCGAAGGCAAGGCGCAGCGCGCGTCGGACATCGATGTCGTGTGGATCTATGGCTATGGCTGGCCGGTCTATCGCGGCGGCCCGATGTTCTGGGCGGGCCTTGAGGGCGCCGACAAAATCGCTGCTGCGCTCGAAAAACATGGTTTTGACGTTGCACCGCTGCTCGCGGAAAAAGCGGCAGCCAAATCGGGCTTCTGATTCGGCGCTAACCGATAACAAGCCCCGGCCACCCGTCCCAATTTGGGGCAGGCGGCCGGGGCTTTGTTGTTTTCGCCATGATTCTGGGCGAAGATATGGTGAATCGCTTGTTAAACTATGCAGCGCGGGGGGGCGAAATGGACTAGCCATGCGCTATGCTTTTCGCCGCCGCCCTGTTGTTCACCACCGCGCCGCTACCGCCACTGGCAACGGCGGCTGCACCATCGGCAACCGCCATCGGCACCGCCCGCGCCCGCATATTGCGCCCGGTTCAGGTCACGCGGCTTGGCGATACAGTGGCGGCGGGCAGCGAACAGCGGCAAACGCACCGCAGCCAGCGCAAAGATGGCGCCGCAGTGGTCGATTGTTACTAGCACCAAGAAAGTGGCGCACCCGACAGGATTCGAACCTGTGGCCTCTGCCTTCGGAGCCGGTACAGACCCCTCTACGCCAGGGTGCGCTAGAGCCGCTTTTTGAACGCTAAAATACTGTTTTAAAGCATTAAAATTGCGACGCTAACTTCGCTGGCCTAACCCAAACTTCGCTCCGTTTCGCTCCCAACTGCTTACGTGGTGCTTACGCGAAACCGGGTGAATCGAGCCGGAGAAGTACAGTGCCGAAACTCAGTAAACGGGTCGTGGATGCCGCTGAAGCGAAGAGCAAGGACTTTGTGATCTGGGACGACGACCTGGCCGGTTTCGGGCTTCGGGTCTTCACCACCGGCAAGCGCAGCTACATATTGCAGTATCGCGCCCTGGGGCGGTCCCGTCGCTACACAATCGGGCCGCACGGTGTTTGGACGCCAGAGACCGCGCGCAAGGAAGCGCTGATTCAGCTCGCGCGCGTGGCCAAGGGTGAAAACCCGGCCGAGGAGCGCGAACTGGATCACAAGGCCATCACGATGAAGCAGCTTTGCCAGCGCTATCTCGATGATCTTGGCAACGGACTGATCCTGGGCAAGGGCAACCGCCCCAAGCGACCCTCGACAAAGATCACCGACACGGGTCGGATCAACCGCCACATCATCCCACTGGTCGGCACACGCCGGGTCAAGGATCTGACCCAGCCCGAGATCATCAAGATCATGATGGATATCATGGCGGGACGTACTCGGGTGAACGTCAAGACCGCGAACCTGCGCGGTCGCTCAATTGTCACTGGCGGTGTCGGCACGGCGGCAAGGACCATCGGCCTGCTGAGCGGTATCCTCACCTATGCGGTAAACCTCGGCATCATCGAGAAAAATCCGGCGCATGGCATCAAACGGCCCAAGGATCATACGCGTCGCCGCAGGCTGTCAGAAAGCGAGTATCGCGTACTGGGGCGACTGCTGCGCGACGCTGAAACCAAGGCCGAGCTTGAATTGGACACCGCGCTCCTGACGGCCACCAGAATTATTCGGCAGATTGCGCTGACGGGATGTCGCCGCGGGGAGATCATCCGCTTGAAATGGGCCGAGGCCGATACCGAGGGGAGTGCCTTCCGCTTCACTGACACTAAAACCGGCGAGTCCATTCGCCCGATCGGGCTCCCGGTCGTAGATTTTCTGGACGAGATGCGGCCCGATCAACAGGGCGTGTATGTCTTTCCCGGAGAGCGTCAGAAAGAGCGACCCTTCGGAAGTTTCCCGAAGCACTGGAACAAGCTGGTCAAAGGCACGGCGCTGGAAGGGATCACCGCCCATGTGTTGCGGCACAGCTTCGCCAGTATCGCGAATGACCTCGGCTTCACCGAAGTGACCATTGCTGCCCTACTCGGCCATTCCAAGGGCACGATGACCAGCAAATACATCCACACAATGGACAGCGCGCTGATCATGGCCGCCGACACGATCTCGAGCTACATCGGGGCTCTGCTCAATGGCGTCGAATTCAAGCAAATAATGTATGCGTTTGACCGCACATCACGCCGCAGGGCAGCCTTGCGCTTTCTAGAACAGCAGCACGATAGCGACGATAGCAAGGAGCCTGCCGAGACAGCCTTTGTTGACTTGTCCGCTGTGTACGGAAACACAGATTGCGAACCGGCCAACGTTAGCTCGTATGTCACTGAGGTGCGAGGGATGAACCGTTGACGAGCATACCAGGGGGATGGTTCATCCCGATATCGAACTTGGTTCGGTAGCTTTGACGCTGAAGCTGCGGCCACGTTAGTGACAGATGATGTCCGCGTGGAGCATGGCAATCTGCCCAACGTTCAATTGCAGGGGGGGCATTTCATTACATACTGCATCGACAGGCGGCTGGGGTGTCGCCACTTATATATCCCAAAACCATAAGCTGGTCGCATTCTGTTCAGGGGCGGGACAAGAGGCGGCCGATCAACGTGATCATTGGTCCGATGACCAGCGTACATCTAGCACTGCGAAATTGCCGATGTGTGCGGTGTCGATGTAAAACATGGGGTGTCAGCAAGCAGGGCTCGCCAATCTGCACGACGTCTTCACATTGACCGGACACCCACTCCATCTCCCAAATCTATCTCCGGACCATCGAGAGGCAAATCGCCTCGCGAGGCACAGGAGTTTAGAGATGAGAATGTTTACCCGCGCACTTGCGCTTGCCGTAGCAATTGCCCCTGGCGCAGCTTTCGCGCAGTCCGGTGAAGGCAGCCCCCTCTCCGGACCGCATATCGGTATCGACGGGGTCTACGATTCGCTCGAAGCTAATCTGCCTACGAGCACTGCCGAAAACACCAGGCGTGGTTTTGGCGGGCGGGTGCATGCCGGATATGATATTGTCCTAGGCGATGTTGCACTCTTCGGCGTCGAGGCTGGAGTTGGAACGGGCGGCCGCACAGTGGTCCAGCCATCCCTTGCGGGAGGCAGCTTCAGTGTGAACCCAGGATTGACCTATGACGTGACCGCGCGTGCTGGCTTGGCGCTTGGTGGTCGGGTCGCCCTTTACGGTCGAGGAGGCTATCGCTGGCTACGCACTGAACAGAGCATTAGTGGACAGGCCGCAAATAACAGTCAGCGAACGGCGACGGAGCGCGGTTTTACATATGGCGGCGGTATCGAATTCGCTTTGACCGACAATATTGCACTTCGCGGCGAGTATAATCAGACCCGTTTCAGCAGCGACCTGCGGCAAAGTAAGGTTTCGGTGGGCGCGACGATCCGCTTTTGATCAGACTGCCATTGGCAGACAAGGATTGATACGACGGCACAGATTTTCAGATGGAGCTGCCGCCCCCTTCAATCGGGTCGGCAGCTCTTCTGGTTCTCATGACTGATTGGAAAAAAGGATGGCGGCCCATAATGCGCTTCAAATCGGTAGTGCGGTGGTTGCCTTGATCTCAGACAGAGCTACTGTCGAGTTTATCTCTTGAATCCCAGGCAGTTTACTGAGTTGGTCAAAGAAGAATATCTCATAGGCCTCGATATCTTTTGTGACAATTCTCAATAAGAAATCGATTGATCCCATTAGAACATAGCATTCCAGGACTTCTGGAAAGCGACGGATCGCGTCTGAAAACTCATCGAGATTAGCACGACCATGCGCATTTAGTTTTACTTGCGCAAAAATATGGGCGTTTAATCCAGCTGACCGGCGGTCGACTAGGGCCACGCGCCTGATTATTATCCCAGCCTTTTCCATCCGGTCGATCCGCCGCCAGCAAGGGGATGGCGATAAGCCTACGGCTTCCGCTAACTCATTAGTTGAGCGTGAGCAGTCTCGTTGGAGTTCGGCGAGTAGCAAGCGCTCATGCCGGTCAAGGTGCTTATCGGTCATTTTTACCCATTATCTCATAAAAAGGGGAAATTTACGTCCATATAGCACATAAAATTGCACCAATAGAAAAGATATTCCATCAATTCGAGTATATCTATCTCTCTTGAATATCCAGCTCGCGGTAGGGACAGATAGTTATGGCCGGAACCTCACTGGAACGAATGCCTGAGGAAATCGTGATGCATGAGGACCCGACATCTGGTCTTAAAGCAGTCATCGTGATGCATTCGCGCCAACTTGGACCAGCTGCAGGTGGGTGCCGACTGTGGACCTATCCTGATGATACAGCCATGCGCGCAGATGCAATGCGTCTTGCCGAGGGAATGACTATTAAGAATGCTTTGGCCGGGGTTCCACTTGGCGGCGGCCAAGCCGTGTTGCAATTGCCAAACCGTCCTTTCGACCGGCAAAGGCTTTTCGAGGCATTCGGCCGCATTGTCGAGGGGCTCAATGGCCGATATATCACGGCAGAAGATGTCGGGACCAATACTGCCGACATGAAGGCTGTTTCGCGCGTCACGTCGTTTGTCGCTGGACTGCCACGCAAGGGACGGGCCCCAGGTGGTGATCCTTCTCCCTATACCGCCAGAGGAGTGCTTGCCGCGATGAAGATTGCTTGCGAGCGGCGCATAGGGCGCCCGCTCGGCGATTGCACAGTCGCGGTGCAGGGGGTGGGAGCAGTCGGCGCTGCTCTGGTGCGATTGCTGCGCGCGGAGGGTGCAAGGTTAGTCCTCACTGACAGCAATCATGCCAAGGCCGCTCGCTTGGCCACACAAACGGGCGCTACATTAGTCGACCATGACAATATTTACTCTGTAGATGCAGATATCTTCGCTCCGTGCGCAATGGGCGCGGCGCTCAATGTCGAAACAATAGCATCAATGCGCTTCAAAGTGGTTTGTGGCGCAGCGAATAATCAGCTTGCGACACATGAGGACGCAGCCCGGCTTGCTGCGCGAGACATACTATATGCGCCGGATTTTGCGGTGAACGCTGGCGGCATCATTAACGTTGCGGGAGAATATCTCCGCTGGTCCGCAGCTGATGTGAAGCGGCGTGTTGCTGACACGGGTGCGCGCTTCAGTTCTGTGCTCGACCGGGCAGAGCGGGACGGCCTTCTTCCTCATCAAGCCGCAACCATTCTCGCCGAATAGGCCATCATTGAGGCATATCCAGGCGAACACCTACAATCAGTGGTCTAACGAAAGCTCTTGTCGATGGGTGTCGAGTATCGTGTGACCGGCATGGCTTGCCCAGCAATTGTCAGCCGGCTGATCGGCCTGTTTGCGGCGCAGGCGATTGTGTTAGAGCGCATCGAAGTCACGCGACATGGAGATTGTGTGTCAGTCACAATCGTCCATGCTGTGCCATATGATGCACAAGCTGAACGGTTCGCCGACAAGATGCGTGCGATCGTTACTGTAACCAGTGTGGCCGTATATGAGTGTCCCGCATATGCTTTGGAACCCGAATTTGATAGGGCGAAGCTCAGTCTCTAGCTGCATGCGCTCAGCAGAATTGTCAAACTCGAGCCCCATTCTATCCGATTGGCAGCGTATTAGCATTAAATCTGACGCGATCTGGCTGTGTGATCGGCAGGCGAAGGGTGAAGCATGCGCCATCAGGAACGCCGTTTCGCAGTTCAACCATACCACCGTGCGCCAGCGCGATTGCCCGAACTACCGACAAGCCTAATCCTGTCCCACCGCTGCTGCGATTCCGAGATCCATCGGCACGCCAGAAACGATCGAATGCGCGGTCGCCAGCATCGTCGGGCAACCCGGGTCCGCAGTCCTTGATCGCCAAAATGACGAAACTGCCGGCGCTACGCGTCGTGATCGCAACTGGGCCTGATCCCTTTGCATAGCGGCAGGTGTTCGCCAGCACCGCAGTAATCAGTTGGCGGATGCGCATGCCATCACAGTCTAGTTGGGCCGCCTGCAGGTCAAGTTGGGCGCTTAGCCCAGCGGCTTCGAGATCAGGGCTTGTGGCAGCGAGCACCCTGCGGACCTCAATCGCAAGATCGGTATTGGCGACGTCGAGCCTCAGCCGCTGGGAATGGGCGAGACTAACGGTCTGCAGGTCGTCGACCAGTCGCCCTAGCCCCTCGACCTGATAGAGCAGCCCGTCGATTTCGTCGGGCTTAAGCGCAAAGACGCCATCGGCAATCCCGTGCAGTCTGCCTTGTAATATGGTCAGCGGAGTCCTCAGTTCGTGAGCGATAGATGCGGTGCTTTCGGCCAGCTCACGGCTGGCGCGATAAAGCGCCGTCGACATGTCGTTAAAGTCGCTGATGAGTGCGATTTCTTCTTTCGAAGCGAAACTGACTGGGCCGGCCCTTGCGGTCAAGTCGCCACTGGCTATCTGACGTGCGGCTGAGGCTACGCTGCTTAATCCGCGGCCAACCCGGCCGATCAACCAGTAGCCGATCGCCATAGTCACAATCCCTGCGATCCCGATCATCCAGTAGAGCGCAGCATCCGTTTTCTCGATCAAGCGTGTCTGGACCCCTGCAAGGTCAGCGTTTAGCGCCTGGAGCTCGCGCGCCGTTGGCACTTGGCTCGTTTCGAGCTTCGCATAAGTGATCCTTGAGCTTTGCGACAGAGCTGCAATTTCTTGGTTCAGTACGCGGTCGCTCCAAAGGTCGATGGCGAGCGTGATGAGTATCGCATTGCCAAGCATGACTGCCGTAAAAATGCTGGTGATTTGCCGAGTTAGTGGCCACCGTGACCGGTTCTGGTGCCATTCTGCGACCCGTCCGAGGATCGAAGGATCGGTCATGCGGCGACCAGCCGATAGCCGACGCCGCGCACAACTTTGCAATAACCATCGGCACCGGCTGCTTCCAATTTTCGCCTGAGATTGCTGATGTGGCTGTCCACAGTCCGCTCAAGCGCATCGCTATCTGGCATACAGGTGTCGACCAATTCAGATCGCGAAAACACCCTTCGCGGAGAGCGGGCCATATGCTCAAGGAGACGATATTCGGTCAGGGTAAGATCGAGGGCGATGTCGGCGCCATCGCGCTCGATTGTCGCAGCGTAACTGCTGCAGTCGAGCAACACCAAACCCGCGCGGAGAATTGCATTATCGGCCATCGCGCCCGAACTGCGCCGCAATACCGCCTTCACCCTTGCCACAACCTCCATGGGGTTGAACGGTTTAACGATATAATCGTCTGCGCCGATTGCCAGGGCGGAGAGTTTGTCCAGGTCTTCAGCGCGCGCCGTCGCCATGATTACCGGAGTGCTGCCGCGCCTACGGATTTCGGCTAATACGGAATAGCCATCTTGTTTTGGCATTTGGACGTCTAACAGGATGAGGTCAGGCTTGAGCATCCGGTGGTGCATCAGAGCGATTTCGCCATCGGCAGCAACGACAGCGCGAAAGCCGTCGCGCTCAAGATAGGATGACAAGATCATTGCGATTTCAGGTGCGTCTTCGGCGATCAAGATCAAGGCGTTAGTCATCGGCTCGTCGGACCTTTTCACGGTTTGGCATTCTCTGCTGCGATATCTGCCCGACGAATGTCGAGATTGCGTGAACCGAAAAGGTTCTGCCTGATGTTACGCCAGCCAGGGATAAAGAACAGGAGAACCCCGGTGGTTCGGTGGCAACTCCCCCGATCCTAAAGCTGTTCTCCACGATTTCTCGACATTCAGGCGTGAGACGGATGCGGCGGAATTGGCCGCAAAGGATGATATCATGTCAAACCGCATGGCCTTCGGGCTACTCCTCTCTCTTACATTGGTCGGAAGCCCTGCCACTGCACAAACCGCAAGCCCACATTATGGCGTCTGGCGGCAGGACGACGGCAGCGTTACCGTTCGCATTGCAGCCTGCCCACAATCGACGGCTGCTTGTGCGACGGTAATTGCCGAGCGTATTCAGCCGGGCGAACCGAGCTTGCTCAACCAGACCGTAGTGCGCGATATGATACCAAATGGGGCGCGCCGCTGGCGTGGACGCTATGTCGTGGACGGTCAATCCTTGAATGCAACTGCGCGCTTGCTGTCGGACGATCGGCTTACCATGCGTGTTTGCGCGCTGGCATTCCTGTGCGACTCGATCCGGCTCGAACGGATTGGTCGGTAAACTCTTCGCGCCGCATCGTTTTCGGTGCGGCGCATTGGACTGTCAGATAGACTAGTTTGCTGGAGGAGGCGCCTGGCTTCAGGTGCCGGTCTGACCGTCGGCTGCCAAGATGGTGCCGAGAAGTTCTAAAGTCACGCTGTTCAGCACTGCATCGGCGCGCGTGCCAGCGGCATTGATGCTGATCGCAAACGCAACTCTGCCCTTGGTAGTGCCGCATGATCCGGCCAACAAACCCCAATGACCCGGGTGCCCCCAGCACTCCGCCTCTCCGGTTCCGGGGAGGCGATAAATGCCGTAGGCATAGCGCTGACCAAAATCGTCGCCGACGGTTTCACGACCGCTCAGCATCAGGGTCATTCCGCGCTCGGTTTTGAACACCCTGCCGCCGAACAGGGCGGCGTAAAAGCGGGCGACATCCCTGGTCGTTGACACAAGACCGCCGCCGCCAAACAGGTCGAAGCTAGGGTTGAGCGCGGCGGTGTCTGTTCCATCCTGATAGGCATGAACGCGATTGGCAGGAACGATGGCTAGGGCATCGTCCTGTGCTGTTTCCCAATAGCTATGGGTCAATCCTAAGGCTGGGAACTCGAGCAATCGCGGCACCGATATGGCCAGTGTTTCGCCGGTTACCTGCTCGAGAATTTCTCCTAGAATGACGTACCCCGTGTCGCTGTAGCGCCGTACCCCGCCGGGTGGTCCAAGTGGCGGGTTGGCCAGTGCCAATGCCAACTGCTCTTGGCGCGTCCAACGATGCGCCGGGTCGACTGCGAGCCTTTGCAGAAAGGCCGGCGATGAGGCGTGATCGTTGAGGCCCGATGCGTGGGTCAGGAGGTGGCTAATCGTGATTGCGCGGGTGTTGAGACCACCTTCGTTGAGCTGTTCACGAGTTGTATCTGTCAGATATTGGGCGATCGGCTGATTGAGTTGCAATCGTCCATCTTCGACAAGGCGGATCAAAGCCGCAGCGAGCAAAGTCTTGGTTAGGCTGGCAATACGAAATTCGTCGTCTGGCAAGGCATTGCGCATTCCCAATGTCCGGCCACCAGTGGCAAACGACCAAGCAGCTTCGCCGTCTCGCTCGACGGTGACGAGCAGACCTGGCACGGTTCGCTCTGCAGTGACAGTTTCATTTAGAGAGGTTTGGACATCCGCAATAGTGGTGTCGCGCTCTTGGGCGAATGTCGTTGACGGCGACGCCGCAAGAGCCAGAACAAGTGTTGTGGTGACAGCGCATCTGAACTGTTTGAACATGATTACCGTCCAATTCTGATCATGCGGATCCGCTCGCCGGGAAGGTTGAAGTCGGGTCGGTCCCTTGTGAGGCAACTAACATCCGGCTTGATTGTGGGATCATCCAGGAAGCGTGCGATAATGGCGGTGGAACAGGCGCTTGGACGAGAAATTGCGGCATGTGCAGAATCGGGCAAGATGGCCAGCGTCGATGAGGGCAAAGTTGCACCCATCACGCTGCCCAATTCGGGCGGCGTTTCCGGGTCCAACGCACCGACAGTGATCAGTGCCGGCACATTGGACTGCACCGGCTCGTTGAAGCCTGCATCCCCAGCCGGAACGTTCCACGCGCCGTTGCAATAGTCCGTGCTGCTGTTGTCGGTTAGTTTGGCTGCATCGACAATGTTCGCAGGCCAACTTTCGCGCAAGGCAAGCCGTGCATTGCTTGCACCAGGAAACGGGACGTCTTCGATGCAGGTCGTGTTGAGAAACAGACCGGTCGACGATGCGCGCTCAATATCGAAACCACGCGGTAAACCATAAGGGTCGAGCGACAGGATTGCTGCAACGGTTCGCTGGTCCCGACGCTCATAGGCATCGATCAAACGCGGTACGAGGTGAACGGATGCTGTTTCGAAGTTGATGCCGTTGACCAGGCCTATCAACTGGCCGCCAGCAGCGACGCCGCCTTCGCTTGCTATGGCTTGCGTAACTAGCGCGATGAAGCGATCACGAAGCCGCGGATAGGCACTGGCGCACTGCTGATCCGATTCACAGGCTTGAAAAACAGACGACAAGCCATTCAAGTGGGCAACCCAGCTGTCGCGCGGATCGGCCTGAGGAGGATATGGCGAGTCAAGTATGACTGCCCGGACCCCCGCTGGCTGCAATTTGAGATATTGCAGCGCCCAAAAGCTGCCGTAGGAAGTTCCGAAAACAGTCCATTGGTCAACTCCGAGCGCCATGCGCAGGTCAACAAGGTCGTGCGCGGCTTCCCGCAAATTATATGCGTGAAGTGGCACCCCGCGTGCGGTGACCTGTTCGAAACAGCTGCGATAAGCAGCCCGGGTCGAGTCAACGTCATTGGCTTCCGGCAGCGCACAAAGAAGATTCGGCTCTGAATAGCCGTTGCCGCGCTGTTCGATAGCGATCAAATCGCGATGCTCGAGTATTTGGCTTCGCGACAGTACGTTCAAAAAATAAAGGGAGCTCGAACCCGGCCCACCGGTCAGAAACACGACGGGATCAGGTTGCGGCGTCCGGGACCGCGACTTCAGCCGGACATATTGCAGTTCGATCGTGCGTGTGTCGTTGGGATTTGTCCGGTCGAGCGCCGTTCGCAGGTGGCCGCATTCGATCTGCGTACCTCGCACAGAAAAGGCGCAGGTCTCGGTGACAGCAACCGGCGTTACTTGCGGCTCCTGTGCAGCGGCAGCAACTGACGCGGTGCCGAATAGTATTGCGGCCAGCCAAATAAATCTGCGCATCTATGTTGTCCTTAGTCGTCCAAATGGGTGCATCAATCGGGGGCGGGGAAGACCGCCGCGCTGAGCATCAGCGTCGAGCGCGGGGAATGAGTGAACGTGATGTGAAGGTTTGATGGAGTCAGTCACTCGCTGGCGCCGGCATCGCGCCGCCTCCACGAACCGCCCGCCCGCCATGGGCACCGGTCGGATTGCCATCTCGCAGGACGTGAACGCCATTAACGACGACGTCGGATACGCCGGTTGCATATCGCTGCGGACTGGCAAACGTCGCGTGATCAGTGATGGTGTCCGGATCGAACACAGTGATGTCGGCATGATAGCCTACCGCCAGGCGGCCTCGCTCGACGAGTCCGAGATTGGCAGCGGGCAGCGATGTCAGGCGTCGCACCGCATCCGCGAGCGTGATAAGGCGTTCGTCGCGCACATAGCGTCCGAGTAGCCGCGCAAAAGTGCCATAGGTGCGTGGGTGGGTGCTCGATAGGAGAAACGCGCCTTCGGGCGCTGCGGCTTCTGCATCCGATCCGAACGTCATCCATGGAAGTTGTATCTGCTTGCGGACATTCTCCTCCGACATGAGGAAGTACGCCACTTGCACGCGGGTGCCATCCTCGATGACAAGATCGATAATAGTGTCCTCAGGACTTGTGCCGCGCAACGTCGCCACTTGCGTCAGGGTCATCCCGGTGAGGGGCTTAAGAACTGGATTGCCGAAGCCGATCAGCAAGAGATTGTCAGGACCACCCGCCGCACGGTAGAGATTCTCCCACCCTTCGGGTGCTTTGCGCATCTCATCAATGACGCGCGCTCTGATTTCAGGGTTCCTCAGCCGCTCAGCCCATTGTTGATAGCCGCCCTCCTGGACCCACGGCGGCATGGCCGCGTCAAAACCCGTTGCTCCTGCGGTATAGGTGTACATGTTGGCAGCGATGTCGACGCCGCTGCGCCTTGCCGCATCGATCTGCGCGATCACGCGGTCGAACTTGTGCCAGTTCTCCCGTCCTGCCAGCTTGAGATGATAGATCTCGACGGGGATTCTTGCTTCTCGCCCAATTCGGATGAGTTCATCAAGCGCAGCTTCGATGCGATCGCCCTCGGACCGCATATGCGAGATATAGCGCCCGCCAAAAGGCGCTGCCGCCTGGGCAAGCGCAATGAGCTCTTCGGTATCGGCGTAGTTTCCGGGCGCGTAGATCAATGAACTGCCTACGCCCAACGCGCCGTCCATCATGGCTTCGCGAACCAGTCTCTGCATTGTGGCGAGTTCTGCGGCGGTTGCCTTGCGATTGACTTGACCCATCGCATGGATGCGGACCGTGGCTGCCCCAACGAAGGAGGCAACATTCTGGGCGATGCCCCGGGATTGCAGCGCTGCCAGATATTCTCCAAGGCTGGTCCAGCTGACATCGAATTTAAGATCAGTCTGCTGCCGGACCATTTCTGCACGCATCTCAGCGTTCAGTGGGCCCATTGACCAGCCTTCGCCGAAAATCTGCGTCGTCACCCCCTGCTTGAGGTCGGACAGTCCGCGGCCATCGATCAGAAGCGATTCCGTCGCCCAACTCAACATGTTGATGAAACCAGGAGCAACGGCACGGCCGCGCGCGTCAATTTCGATGCGCGCCGACCGGTCTCGCACAGCACCGATCTTTGCTATGCGGTCGCCACGCACAGCAACGTCGGCAGGCACCGGCTGCCCCCCCAGCCCGTCATAAACTATCCCATTGCGGATAATCAGGTCGTAGGGTTGTTCATTTGCCGCTGCACCCGTGCCCGACAGTGCAAACGGATAGAGAGCTGCTCCGCCGAGTAGCTTGACGGTCGTGCGACGATCGAGTGACATTATTCGTCCCTTTTTATCGCTGCGCCACAGGCGCTCAGAAATCCAACCGGAATGACAAGAGATTATTGGTGGCGGTAAACCAGGTGATTCCCGCAAATGCGAGTCCCAGCAGCGCTAGTTTGATCAGCGTCCAATACGCGCGGCGATTATGGCGAGCGACACTGACCATCAAAACTGGAGTGATCGCGCCACCAAATGCCGCGAGCCAGAAACAAGCCTGAGCAGCCAGCAGGAGATAATCGATGGTCGAAGAGACAGGGTCGAGCACTCCCCCCGCTATCGTCATGACGAATAGCATCAACACAGTACCGATGACCGCTGCAACTGCGCAGAACATTATGAGCCGTCGAACAACCGAAATTGAGCGTGGCCATTCGGGATTGGTGCTTATGCCATAAGCGCGACGCACCAATGGGCGGGCTATCCAGTTGCCGATCGCCACCAGCAGGATCAGCAATGCTCCAACAACGATTATAATGTTCAATGTGCCATTCTGGGCGGCCGGAACTTTTTCAAACAACAGCACCGGCGGGATCCAGCCAAGCTGGATGTGAGAGACCCTCCCGCCATCAACTGCTGCTGCAAATCGCCGGCTCCCTCCGACTTCTTGCCACAGATAGTCATCGACCTCGCGCCATTTCGTCCCGCCAGGGTCATCGACACCGGCAATGCCAGTAACCGTGCCATCGGGATTGACCACCACTTCGAATTGGCCGAGCAAGTTCACGAACGCCATCGGTCCGGAAATCGACCGCCGATTGGTGTGATAAACCCCGGCAATGGCTTCAGCATGGTCAGGCCTCGGCCGAAATCTGGTCGGCGCGCTCGCCGCTGCCGGGAAATAGCGTCGTACAAACTCATCAAAGAAGGTTTCGCGCCAGCGGGCATTCCCCGAGCTGTTGATGACGACGAAATATCCGACGCCTTTGTCCTGGAACAACATCATGTCGGCATGAGCGAACTGGGTATCGCCGCCATGGCCAATGACCCGCAATCCCGGCCTGTCCATCCGATAGAAACCTAGCGCAAAACCTGGCAAATGCGCCGTGCGACGCAAATCGGAATCTTGCATCAATGCGGCCGTGCCAGGACGCAGGAGCTGATTGTTGCCAAATCGCCCGCGTTGCAGATGAGCAATCAGGAATTGTCCCATATCTGTAGCCGACGCCGACGCGGAGCCCGCTGATGTTGGCGGGACGAATTCAAACGACTGACGCTCTCCACGCATCGTGTCATAGCCATGCGCAAGAAACGGGCGCAGTTGCGCTGGCACCGGTTGCTGGAATGTCGAATGCGCCATCGCTAACGGGCCGAAAATATTTCGCTCGACATAAGTTTCGAATGGCAAGCCAGAGACGCGTTGCACGATATATCCGGCAAGCGCCGTGCCGTAGTTTGAATAGGTAGTAGTTGCGCCTGGTGCATAGACGCGCGTGGGTGTCCAATCTTTCACATAGCGTTGGAGGCCGAATGTCAGCCGACGGTCTTCAGGATGATCAATGATGAGATATTTATAGTTGTCCTCAAACCCTCCAGAATGCTGCATCAATTGCCGCATAGTGATCGGCCGCCCGGCATAAGAGGGAATATTGAAATCGAGATAGCCATTGATGTCCCGATCAAGATCGAGCCGCCCCTGCTCGGACAATTGCATCACCGCAGTCCAGGTGAACAGTTTGGAGATTGAGCCGATCCGGAACATCGTATTTGCTGGATCGACGCGGCGCTCAGCTGCCACATCGGCAAAGCCGTAGCCGCGCTGTGTGAGGATCTGACCGTCCTTGACGATCACGACGGCTGCGCCCGCAATTTGGTCACGCGCGAGCAACGCCGGGAAAAATCCGTCTAGCCATGCCTCCGCATCGGAGCGGGTCAATTCCCTGGCGTTGCCCTGTGCCGATGACGTCCCTGCCATCACGCTACAGTAAATTGCGATGACGAAGAGCAATGCTTTACGCCAATTCGCCGCGGATACACACATTGTGGTCATCGCGGCATTGCCCCAAAAGCAACGACCCGGCGAAGTTTCGACGACCGGTAACCGTAGAAAAGATAGATTGCGCCGCCCAGAGCGAGCCAAACACCGAAACGCTGCCATGTATCGCCAGGGAGGCTCAGCATCATGTAAACACACATGCCGAGCCCAGCTAGCGATACCGGCCAGATGTATCTAACGCGGAACGGTCGTTCCGCGTCGGGCGCGGTAAAGCGCAAAACCAGCACGCCAAGGCATACGATGCTGAACGCCAGCAGCGTCCCGATCGAAATCAACTCGCCCAGCATAGCCAACGGAAACATGCCGGCAACCAGTGCCGCGCAGCATCCGACAAACCAGGTGTTGAACGCAGGCACATTGGTCCGCAAATTGATCCGAGAAAAGATTTGCGGGATCAAGCCGTCCATCGCCATCGCATAGAAGACGCGTGTCTGACCGTAGAGCGCCACCAATATTGTCGACGCCAGCCCGACGATGACACTGATGCCAATGATTGGTTTCAACCAGGCAAGTGCCGGGCCGACATGTTCAATCGCTACGTAAATCGGGTGTGGCACATTTAGCAGGGCATATGGCGCAAGTCCTGTCATCACGACCGACATGCCAACGTAAAGTGCGGTGCAGATGGCAAGCGTCAACAATATGGCTAGCGGGACATCGCGGCGCGGGTTCTTGGCTTCCAGTGATGTCGCCGAAACCGCGTCAAAGCCGATGTAAGCATAAAAGACTACGCCCGCCGCGGTAATTACGCCCGCCCAGCCAAACCGCCCGCTTGCTTCGTCAGGCTCTGGGACAAAAGGGATGTAATTCTGGGCATCGACGTAGAAGCTGCCGACACCGATCACCAGCAGGATAACCCCAACTTTAATTGCGACCATCAATGCATTGGCACCTGCCGATGCTCGCATGCCCAGCGATAGCACTCCGGTCATGGCCAGCACGACGGCGACGGCGGGAAAATTGAGCACTGCCCCACTCAGCGCCAGCCCGCCGCTTGCACTCGCTGCAAACAGCGGCTCCGTCATCCCTTCGGGGATGGTCAAACCAAGATCGCGGACGAATGCCGAAAAATATCCTGACCAGCCGACCGCCACAGCGGACACCGCAAACATATACTCGAGCACAAGGTTCCAACCGATCAGCCAGGCGACAATCTCGCCCATCGACACATAGGAATAGGTGTAGGCTGACCCGGAGACAGGGATCATCGATGACAATTCGGCGTAGCACAAACCTGCGAACAAGCAGGCGACTGCGGCGAAGACGAATGAAAGCGCAACGGCAGGTCCGGCGTAATTTGCCGCCGCATTTCCCGTCAGCACGAATACGCCAGCTCCGATGGTCGCCCCGACCCCGAGCAGCGTGAGCACGGGCAAGGACAAATCTCGGCGCAGCGGACTGCTTTCCGACGCTTCCTTGATATGCTCGATCGTTTTGCGTTCAAAAATTGACATGAGGAAAACTCTCGATCGGCTCCCGAAGGGCGCTACTTCAGAAGCGGACAGAAAGGCCCACAGTCGCGTATCGACCGACGCTGTCGTAGATGCTGCCGCCAACGTTTAAGGAGGTTGATTGAACCAACCCAACTGGCGGCCTTGTGTCGAACAGGTTCGTTACAGATACAAAGAACTCGCCGATGTCACCGACAGTATAAGAGAGCCTGGCGTCATGATAGAATAGCGCGCCAGTGCTGAGGATGTCCTGAATGTTTGGCTGTTGGGCAGGGCGCCCGCCGACTGACCGGACATTTTCGACACTCGTCAAAAACTGCGAACCGATGAAACGAAGGCCATAGCCAAACTTCACCGGGCCCCACGTTAGTTCAGCATTGGCATTCACATTCCACTGCGGATCACCAGCTTCCAAAAGGATCTGGTCGGCGAAATCAGGATCTTCGATAAAGGGAAAGTCGTACCGGGTTATCACATAGGTTCCGACCGCACGGAGCGACAGGCTCGCTTTGCCGCTAAGCCGGGTCCGATAGCCAAGCTGGAAATCAATGCCCTCCGCTGTCAGGGCTGAGAAGTTTTGATCAGTAGCGATATAGGATTCGATTGAGTTGGCGGGGAAACGAGGCAATTCCACTGGTGTTCGCGTGATCAGTGGGCAGAAACGATTGTCGATGGATGGCGAATCGACGCAAAGATTGGCCGCCTGCTGCGCCGAGATCTGTGCAATCGCATCACGGATTTTGATACGATAGTAGTCGACCGACAGGCTGAGACCCGGCACAAATGTGGGAGTGAACACCGCTCCGACCGTTAGGGAACGCGATGTTTCTTCCTCAAGCTGCCGATTGCCTGAAATCTGGCCAATGGTTCCCTGAGTGTCGCGGACGATGACATCCAGCGTTGCTGGCAAGCCAAGCGCAGCACAGTTCGCAGCCCGATTGGGAGTTCCGGAACCGAGCCGCGTCGCATCGCAAGGATCGAGGATGATCTGCGCATCGAAACGGGACGGGCCAAATAGCTCGCTGATATTTGGCGCGCGAACCGCCTGTCCGTAAGTGGCTCGCAGCCGGAGGTCGGGAAGGGGGCGATATTGCGCGCCGATCTTCCAAGTGCTGACGCCGCCGACCTGTTCGATATCATAGTCGGCATAGCGATAAGCTGCATCGAGCGTCAGTTCCTCGACCAGTGGCAAGCCAGATACTATTGGCAGCGAAACTTCAGCAAAAACTTCCTTCGTCGTGATGCTGCCAGACGACGGCGTTGCCGATTGGCGGTAGGTCAGGCCGTCGCGGTAGAGATTGATGCCGCTGGTATCGCCCGGCACATTATTGAGCTCATCCGGTACTTCGAAGCGGCTGGACTCACGTCGATATTCTGCGCCGACAGCAAAGCCAACAGGGCCACCAGGCAAACGGAACAGCGAGCCGCTGTCCCCAGTGAGGAAAACTGTACCGACGTCCTGCTTCAGGCGTAAGCGTGTTGCCAACGTGGTGTTGATGTAATTACGCGCCTCGGCGGAAATATTGCCTTCGCCGAAGATGTTGACCGGCTGGCATTGATCGGTGGCAAAGTTGCCAGTTGTGCGTCTACCTGCGAGCAAGGTCGCCCGACAGACAATCGCCCCAGGTTGGCCGAGAACGCCAGCAGTATCGACCACTGCGTCGAGGGCATTTTCAAAGCGCTCGGTTACCCGGCTGTTCCCGAGGCGGGTATTGGTCGCCGTCTCACCGTGCACATAGGCTATTTCATACGACAGGTTGCTGGAAAGAGCGCCCTTGAGTCCCACTACGCCTCGATAGAGGTCACGTTCTACCTCGGTACCAAGCAGCCCCAGCCCGCTGTTGGCATGGAATAGCAGAAAAGATGTCGCGCCGGGATCGCTTGCCGCAGCTATCGCGCTGCGAGCAGATGTCGAAAGATAGGGATTGTCGATTGAAACCGACGACAGCTCAACGGTCGGTTGGGTTGCATTTGCTATTCGACTGCGCACAAAACGGGCTTCGCCGAATAGCTTTGCGGCCGACGAAAATTCATAGTTCAGAAAGAGATTGGCCGAAATCCGGTCCGAGGTCGGCTGAATCAGCGAATATCGGTTGAGGGCAAGGCCACTGCCGCCATTAGCGGCGTTATTGCCAGCGCTGAACAGGTCAGGGTCGCCGATGTCGATTGGACCAACCGAGCCATCTCGACCGAATTGAAGCAAATCGTTGGCCAGGATCAGACCACCGTCCTGGATCAGTGGCAAGCGGTAGTCACGATACAGAATGTTGAATGGCAGCCCATCGTCATCGGACACCTTGAGTGGGTTGGGGCTGAACAATTCAAGATTGCGCGCATAGCTGCGATCGCTGTTCCGGAGCCTCTCACGGCGGGTGTATTCCGCGGACAAAGCGATATTGCCGCGGCCACTGTTGAAATTGGTACCACCCGTGATCGAGCCGGTAAAGGAGCCTGCACCACCGGCCGTACCGACGCCGCCTTGCGCACTGGCAGCAAAACCCTGAAAATCCGTGCGCGTGATGAAGTTGACGACGCCCGATACAGCGTCAGAACCGTAAATGGCAGAAGCACCACCGGTGACAATATCGACCCGCTCCAGCAGAGCCAACGGAATGGTCTCAACATCGACCGAGGTTTCTCCGTCGACGGCACCAACTTGCCTGCGGCCATTGACAAGAACGAGGGTCCGGTTTGTGCCAAGACCCCGGAGGTCGAGCACGTTGATATTGTCATTGGTGAACGTCGTCGTCGTGCGCAGTGAAGGCAGGTTGGCCAGCTGATCGCCTAGCGTCTGACCCGCCGACCCGCGCAATTCTTCGGCGCTCGTCGAAAGAATTGGTGAAGCTGAAAGCTCATTCGGGCGCCGAATGCGTGACCCTGTTACAACTATGTCTGCGCTGCCGGGGCCATCAGCATCCGTGTCGGACGGTGTGGCATCACTGGTTTGTGCGGCTGCCGGAGCAGTGTTCAAGGCCAACGCCACTGTCATCACGGACACTGCCGCCATCACCGCATACTTCGCTGAAACGCGCATCGCTCTCTCCCTGGTGACACGTCGCGCAGGATTGCCTCGATAGACACAGAATCCTGTCACGCGGTCGTTATTTATGAATGTTGTGTCATTTTCATTTTTATGTCAATTCCTCTCTTCAGGCTGGGAAAACATGCAGTCGATTGGGGAACGGGATGGAGTTGGTGTCGCGCAGAATGGCGATGAAGCTAGGTCTATTGCTGCCTACTGCCGCCCAATCTCATTTCGGTGGTATCGGCCGACTGCCGGCTAATGTGGCCGCGCGTCCGGAAGCCGCGGCAAAAATCGACGCGATCGAGACCTTCGCGCGCCATCAAGTCGAAACGCTGAAGCTTCCTGGATTAACTGTCTCGCTTGCTGATCGCAGCGGATGGCATCATACCATGTTGGTAGGTAGGGCCGAGCTTGAGTCGGCCATGCCAATCGGTCCAGAGCACCTGTTCCAGATCGGGTCGATCACCAAATCTATGGCGGCCTTGTGCGCTTTCCGCCTGCTTGCCGATGGTCGTATCGGGCTCGACACACCAATCAACGAATATCTACCCGGACTCGCGATTTTGAGCCCGAGGCCGATCACTATCGGCCACTTGGTCAATCATAGTTCCGGGCTACCGTCAGATTCGCCGCTGCGCACTGCATTTCAGGCTGGCGCAATTGCTGTCGAAACTGATCCCGGATCCTTCTGGAGCTACAGCAATATTGGCTACCAGTTACTCGGACTTGTGATCGAGCGAGCGGCAGGCTGCTCTTTTCCGGAATATCTTGAACGTGTCGTTCTTCAGCCGCTCGGTATGACACAGTCGCGTGCATCGATCATCGCGGCAGATCGCGCCCATTTTGCTACGGGCTACGGACCGCGCTTTCAGGACCGCCCATCTCCTATTGCATCGGCCAAGAGCGTTGCTCCTTGGGTCAATGTTGTCGGGGCGCATGGTTCGGTTGCATCTACGGCCCGTGACATGGGCCACTACATGACCGCTTTGTTGGCGATGGCAGATGGCGCGCACCAGCCCGTCCTTCCCATCCAGCTTGGCCGTCAGTTCATGACCCGCTCGACATCGGCACCAGGGTGGGAAGAGGGCGCCGACTTTGCCTATGGACTCGCCATTATCGAACGACATGGCCGCAAGTTGCTGCATCATACGGGCGGGATGATCGGGTTCAGCAGCTCGCTGCACCTCGATGCAGAAAATGGTGTTGCCGCTTTTGCATCGACCAATGTCGGACATCTTTCTTATCGGCCTGCCGCGATCACGCAGTTTGCCTGCGACTGGCTGTCTGGAGTTGAGAGTTACCGCAGGTCGCCCATCGTTTCGAATGGCAGCCGCGCGACCGCAGCAATGGTCGATCGAGAATATCGCAGCGCGAATGGCGACGCGCTTCGCGTCCGACACTCGAACGGCGGGGTGACTGTGACGGTCGGCGAAATTGCAATCGCGCTAATACAAGAAGCCCCTGGTTATTTTATAGCCGTGGACCCGGCACAGACGTCCCACAGCCTCATTCTGGATTCAATGTCAGACCGGTCAGCAAATCTCTGGTGGGGGGATATCGAGTTTGCGTTGGCTGAAAAAGCAATTCCTGTGTTTGCCCGGCCATCGCCGCTGGCATCGCTTGCCGGCCATTATGAAAATGACGACCCATGGTTTGGCACCGTCCGCATTTCTGTGCGCGGCGACGATGTGTTCCTGAACGACATAACGACGCTTCATCCAATCGCACCGGACCAATTTCGTCTGGGTGACGATCCCCGCTCTCCCGAACGAGTCAAATTCCACACAAGCTTGGCGGGGCATCCACACACTCTGGAGATATCTGGGGTCTTTTACGAATACAGGCGCACCGCGACGGATCGCTTGTGCAGCAATTCACAGGGGTCCGGGCGATGAATTCGGGTGAGACAAGGCATCATATTGGCGCATCAGCGGCTATTGCCATCGCACGGCAGGCTGCGCCGGACCAGTTGCTGCTTTTCTGGCTTAAGTGCGCCATGCTCGCTGCGGCGATGCTGGTCACCATGCTGGGCAGCACGATCGCATGGGGCAATAGTGGTCGCGCGCCATTGCGAGCTCCGACTGGTGCTGCAGTTGAGCGCTACGTCGATGCCTATATGCGCCGCGCTATGGCTGACAATCATCTGGTCGGGAGCACCGTCTCTGTCGTTCACAACGGCCGGACCATTTTTGCGAAAGGCTATGGCCACGCCGACCTTGAACGACGCCGGAGGGTGTCGGCCCGCGAAACATTGTTCATGATTGGATCGGTCACCAAGCTGTTTACCGCAACGGCAACAATGCAGCTCTATGAACGTGGCAGAGTGTCACTGCACACTGATGTGGGCGACTACCTCGACTTTTCTTTTCCACGCCATTCGCGGACACCGTTGTCGATGCATCATTTGATGACGCACACGGCCGGGTTTGAGGAGAGTTTCTTCGGCTTCGTCGGCACCAAGGCAGAAATCCGTCCCCTTGGCGACATGCTGAAGGCAACCCTGCCGAACGTACGAACCGTACGCCGCCCTGGGCAGGCCAGTTCCTATTCCAATCATGGCGTTTCGTTGGAGGGGTATGTGGTCGAACTGATCGCGGGGGTGCCCTACTCCGACTATCTCGAGACGGCGGTTTTCCGACCACTGGGGATGACGTCGAGCTCGGCGACTGAGCCGCTTGATGCAGACAATTTCCGTCGTCTTGCGCGCGGCTACGGGTACGAGGATGGACGGCAAGTCTTGTTGCCTGAGGATGTCATCAACCACGGACCGTCTGGGTCCATTGCCTCAACTGCCCTGGACATGGCCCAGTTTATGAAAGCTCATCTTGGTGAGGGAGCAACTGAGGTCGGTCGCATACTCTTGCCTGAAACCGCCGCTCTAATGCATCGCTGCCATTTCAGAGCCCATCCGTTAGTCCAGGGGTGCAACGCCTACGGGTTCCAAAGAAGCAGCATCGCGGGCAATCCAGTGATCCAACACAATGGTGGCACCTTCAATTTCACCAGCAACCTTGTCCTCGTTCCCGGCGAGGAATTCGGAATTTTTCTGTCGGTAAACTCGGTTGATGATGGCGGGGTCACCGAAGAGTTACCATCCGACATCATCCGCCATTTTTTCGGCAAAGCCGAGGAGGCAGGGTTAGTAGGTGTGCGGCCATTTGACGACGATATTTCGGACTATGAAGGCTATTATGCGCCGATGCGGCGGCTTTATGGCGGCTGGTTAAAGATCACTGGACTCGGGGCCGCTCGTGTCACGCGGCTTGATGACCAAACTCTGGATGTTGAAGGCTCGGGCACCAAATGGCGGCAAATCGGCGAGGGGGCCTTTCGTTCAAGCGATCCGGAGGCAGCAGGCTTGACCCTGACTTTTGCGCGCGATGCGACAGGTGCGGTCACGGGCGCATCTCTGGGTGATGGCTTCGACAAAGTCCCTTTTTACGCCACCCAAGGATTTGCCTTGCCCGTGTTAGCGAGCTTTTTCGGTCTTTCTGCGATCTTCGGTATCTACTGCATTTTGGCGCGTCGCACGGTTTTCGCAGCAGATGGGGGCGTTAGGTCCGTGCGCAAAGCATTTGTTGGCGGAATGGCGTTCCTGTTTGGCGCCATCGGTGTGATTGTGGCAGTAACAGTCAATGAACGTCTGGCCTTCGGATATGAACCACCCTTGATCGCCCATGCCATGGTTTGGCTATTCAATTTTGCCTGCCTCTCCTTTGCACTGATGGCCATTCAGACTGTTCGTCATTGGAATGGCCCAACATGGACTCTCGTCGGGCGGGGTGTCATGATAACTTGGTTTGCGAGTGCTTTAGTCCTTTCTTGGTTTCTGTTTTATTGGGATCTCGCGGGCCTATCGGCCTGGGGATAAGGCGTCGGGGAAAAGTTTCAGATCTTGCGCGGCAGAAAATCGATGGCTTCGCTGCATTTGTCTGCAGGCGGGGACTGACCATAGAGGAGCTTGTACCACAGGATAGACAGCGCCTGGGCAAAGCGTTCGGGATTGCTGGCAACATCCTGCGTGTCCGGATCGTCGAATGCCAATGCGTTGACCAACATTGTGTCCAGCATGGCTTGAGCGGCAAGCGCGCTGAATATCCGGGCACTTTCGCCCGCAACAGCGTCCGGGGTGCGGCGTTCCATGGCTGACGCGATTTTGCGCGCGACGGCGCTATTCGACTGCCGCCATTTCGCCCGTGCCGTTGGCAATTGGTCGAGAATTTGAAACAGTGCGCGAACCAGTCCGCCCCGCTGATACAGCAGTGCGACATAGCGCCGGTTGGCGTCCAGTATCGCCTCGAAAGGGTCGCTTGACGATGGTTCCCTGAAAATGTCCTTTACACCTTCAGAAATCCATTCATCAAAAATCGCAGACACCAATTCGTCTTTGCTTTTGAAATAAATATAGAAGACACCAGCCGAAAGACCCGCACGTTTGGCTACTTCGGTGACCTTAAGATCGTGATAGCCATCCTCACTCAATATCTCGAGTGCCGCGTCCTTGAGCTGACGTTCGGTTCTCTGCCCTTTGGTATGGTTCTTTTTGGACTGCATAGCGTCTTCTCTAGCAAATTTTGTTTGGCACAATCCAGTGTCTGCAAAGCGGCCTGCACACCAGGTGAGGTTCGAACCCAAGCATCTACAGCGAGCCCGAGGTTGTGCCGAGGTATCAGCACATCTCGCATATTGACACTAGGTGGGAAAAATATAAAAGTGAATTCACTGTCATATTTACGGATTGGACCTCTTGGCCGATGGACAATGATCATGGCTTAGAATTGCGGAAATTGCTTGGACAGCAGCTCGGCCCCTCTGATTGGCTATGCGTCGATCAATCCATGATAAGTGATTTCGGACGCACCACGCTCGACCCCGACCCGCTTCACATCGATCCCGAATGGGCCAAAGTGAATGGCCCTTATGGAGGGACGATTGCGTTCGGCTTTCTGACGGTAGCGCTCCTTACAAAATTGCTGCATTCCGCCACTGAAACCACGGTGCATGTCGACCCGATGAAAACCGGCCTGTTCCTGAACTATGGGTTCGACCGAATGCGGTTGATCAGCCCGGTTAAAGTCGACTCGCATGTGCGAGGACAATTCGCGTTGGTAAATCTCGACGTTGACAAAAAGGGCCGCTTCATTGCGACTTTTGATTGTACAATCGAGATAAAGGGCGAGGCGAGGCCAGCCCTGTCTGCGCAATGGCTGACAATCTGGATTCCGCCAGCGCCATGAGTGCAGCACCGTCTAACGATCCGCCCGCGACTGGCTTGCTGTACCGTCATGTGGAGGCGAATGCCGCGCGCGATGCACATGGCGAGGCAGTGGTGGATGGCGACATTCGATTGAGCCATGCGGAACTCGCAGCCGCCGTAGAACAGTTTGCCAAGGCCCTGATTGCCGCTGGTGTAGGAAAGGGCGATAGGTTCGCGATCCTCGCCCCGCCGTCACTCGATTATTGGATTTCGTTCCTCGGTTGCTCCGCAATCGGCGCGATCTGGGTCGGTTTGAACCCACGGTATCAGGCGGCGGAGCTCAACTATGTTCTGCAAGACACTGATCCGGTAATCTTGTTTGCTGCAACCGACGGAGCAGCCAGCGTCCAGCTGTTCGCTGCCTGGCCATCGCTCAATCTGGTCGTGCACAGTGACGAAACTGACCTTCATGAGCCGAGCGCACTGGCGCAGTCGGCGTCGAACCGCAGCAAATTTATCGCCGCAGCCGCAACGGTGCCCGACAAGGTTTTGTCGGAACGGATCGCCGGTGTCTCGCCCCGCGATCCATGCATGATCGTGTTTACGTCGGGATCGACCGGACAGCCAAAGGGCGCAATCCTGCATCAGCACGGAATGGTGAGCTTTGCGGAGACGCAGAACGCGATTTGGCCAGTTTCGGAGGTAAGGGTTCTCAATTATTTTCCGATCAATCATATCGGCTGCATCATCGATGTCTCAGTACCGGCGCTGGTCGCGGGGGGCACGATGGTGTTCATGCGACAGTTCGATCCTGCTTTGGCCATGCAAATGCTTTCCGATGAACGCATCACCATCTGGGGGTCCGTGCCAAGCGTTCTGATGATGCAGTTGTCGTTGCCGTCTTTTGACAGTTACGACTTGTCCTCGGTCGAGTTGATCGTGTGGGGCGGTGCGGCCCTGAAACTGTCAGCGATCGAGGCTCTGCGCGCCGTTTGCCCGCGGCTCGCGACGAATTACGGTATGACCGAGACATCGAGTGCGATCACCACGCTGGAGCCTGTCGATGATGTCGAATTGCTTGAACACTCGGTTGGTCACGGCTTTCCAGGTGTCGAGATCAAGCTAATTGACGGCGACGGCAGGGAAGTGAACGGAGATGCCGTCGGCGAAGTCCATGCCCGATCCCACCTTAACTTCCTCGGTTACTGGAACCGGCCCGAAGAAACCGCAGCAGCATTTGACGCCGATGGGTTTTTCAGAACCGGCGACCTTGCCATGCGCCGACCCGACGGACGGTATCGGATCGTCGGTCGGAACAAGGAAATGTTCAAATCCGGCGGATACAATGTTTATCCACGCGAGGTCGAAGCCTGCATCGAAGATTTTGCAGGTGTCGATCAATGCGTCGTTGTCGGTATGTCCGATCCGGTCTGGCAGGAGGTTGGCTGTGCCTTTGTCGTCGGCGATTCTCGTGTGTCGGTGGCGGATTTGACGCTCCATTGCCGCAGCAATCTGGCAAATTACAAAATTCCCAAACGCTTTTGCGTGGTCGAAACGCTGCCGCTCTTGCCCATTGGCAAGGTTGATCGACTGGCACTGGCGTCGTTGGCATTGGAAATGCAATGATCCTAACATTTCGCCATCTGTCACTGCGGAATAGGAATTGGGCTATTATTGCGGCCCTTTGTTCGGCGACTGCGGCTCCGGCCTATCCGGTTTTCGCTGCCCAACCTGCTGCGACCGCGGCGGACCAGTCGGCGCAATCCTCGTCACATGACGGGACAGGGGTTGCGGAATCCGGTGCATTGCCGGCCGACGTGGCGATTGCATTGTCTGTGGCGCTCGCCAACGAAGCACAGGCGCGCTCACAGCCATCAATGTCGGCCATAGTGTTCGATCGCAATGGCGTGGTCTGGTCGGGCACTGTGGGCCATGTCGACCCATCGCGCCAACGCGCGCCGAGCAATTTGACACGCTACAGGGCGGGATCGATCAGCAAACTCTTTACTGACATCTTGTTGATACAGATGGTGGAGTCGGGGCAGCTGTCGCTTGACGTCCCGGTCACGCACTACTTGCCGACATTTCGCCCGCAAAGCGAGTTTCCGACACAAATCACGCTTCGGCACCTGCTGTCGCACACCAGCGGCCTGGTTCGAGAGCCGCCGGTTGGCTCTTACTTCGAGCTCGGAGACCCGGGCTCCGCTGCTATCGTCGAAAGCTTGAACAGCACCCGCCTTGTGGCTGCACCCGGGACTGTGCGCAAATATTCGAACGCCGGCTTGGCTGTGATCGGCAGGTTGTTGGAGGTCGTGTCAGGCCGCGACTTTGACACTCTGGTACAGGATAATCTCCTCCGACCTGCTGGTATGAGTCGAAGCCAGTTCAATCTTGCGGGCATCCAAGACGATATCGCTTTTGCCGAAATGGCTCCTTTTGGCGGCAATCGGCGCGTTGCTCCTGTGTTTGATATTGGCCTCAAGGCTGCGGGGGGCCTTAACACTACTGCTGCCGACGCCGCTCGGTTTGGCATCGCACTTTTGAATGGCGGCATGGGCGAAAACGGTCGCTTGCTTGCACAAACCACGCTTGAGGCCATGTACCAACTCCAGCCTGTCGGGGGGGCAACGGCGAGCGATGTCGGCCTCGGCTTCGTTATCCGTTCACTCGATGGCGACCGCATGCTGGGTCATTCGGGCGGTATCTACGGGTTCACCTCCGAATTCTGGCTTCTGCCTGATCGAGGCGTCGGTGTGGTCGTTTTTGGAACTGTCGATGGTGACGATGCGCCCAACCGCTTTGCCCGACATGCTTTGGCAGTCGCACGGGCTGAACGGGCGGGGGCTCAGCCTCCGGATGCACCCCGGCCACCTGCGCCTGCATCCGCCGCACTGCGTGCTGCGATGCCAGGATTTTACAGTGATGGCGCGGCCACGACCGATATTCGACTGATCGATGGCAAACTGCTGGTACAAACGCCGACTGCCTTGGGGGAAATTGTGCAACGCGGCGGCAGAATTGCGCTCGATAGCGATTTTGGTGTCGCGGGTTCACTGACGATAGACCCCGCGGGCGGTTGGATCGACATCAACGGCAGGCGCTTTGCGCGAATTGCTCCCGCACTTCCTGATGCAGCGCCAGAGGCGTTGTCGACTTTGTTCGGCGATTATGGTTGGGATCATCAATATATCCGCATGTTCGAGCGGGATGGCCATCCCTATGTCATGATCGAGGGTATCGAACTTGCGCGGCTGATCCCGGTCGATCGCAACACATTCGAGTTCCCGACGACGTCGATACTGTATGCCCGCGAACGCCTGGTCTTTTCGCGCGGTTCAGATGGGCAGGGTACGGCGATCTCGCTCAATGGGATCATCTTTCCTAGGCGCGCGACCTCTTGCCAGTTGTGCCGATCGAAGGGAGAGCGGCAGCGGCAACCCGGGTGGCCCGATTGATGCGGGACGCTCTGGCGGCAACTCCGCCCGCAGAAGACCCCGCACATTTGGTCGCGGCAGACCTGGTCGCTGTTCGTTCAGTCGATCCCACGATCAGGCTCGATATCCGGTACGCAGGGCACGACAATTTCCTTGGCACTCCGGTGTACAACGCGCCCGTCGGGATGTTGCAACGCCCAGCTGCGGAGGCGCTAGCCCGGATTAATCAGTCTCTTCGCTCTCGTGGCCTCGGGCTTTTGGTCCATGACGGGTACCGGCCCTGGTATGTGACCAAAATATTCTGGGACGCGACTCCGGCTGATTTGCGACTGTTCGTCGCTGACCCCGCAGAGGGGTCACGACATAACCGTGGCGGCGCGGTCGATCTGACCTTGTTCGATTTGGCGACAGGGAACGCCGTTGAAATGCCAGGTTTGTACGATGAGACATCGGACCGTTCCTATGCAGCCTTTGTCGGAGGAAGTTCGCGTCAGCGTTGGTACCGTGACCTGCTAAAGACTGCGATGGAGGCCGAAGGATACACAGTCTATCCGTTTGAGTGGTGGCATTTTGACTATGACGGCTGGCGAACCTTTCCCATCCAGAACCGTTTTCTGACGGAGTAGGCTAGATCGACAGCCCGTTAAACGACAGACTTGCTTCCTGACACAGTTTAATTTATGAATATGAATTCATATATATAAGTGAGGATGCCATGAGCCACTACCGCCTGTCCCGTCGCGTGCAACTGCTGGCAACCGCCTGCGGTTTGATGGTCGCAACCCCGGCCTTCTCCCAAACGGCGGATAGCCCCGAGGAAGAGCCTGCGGCGGACTCCTCACAGGACATCGTAGTCACCGCGACCAGGCGCGATGACCGCATCATCGACATTCCACAGAGCATTCAGGCGGTGTCTGGCGCAACCCTCGAACGCCTCGGAGCAGCAAGCCTTCAGGATGTAATAAACCAACTTCCCGGCGTTACCGGCTTTTCGACGGGAACTGGCAAAAGCGACTTCAGCATCCGTGGCGTCGCAAGCTTCGGCGGCGGGGTGATCGATAGTTCGACCGTTGGTTTTTACCTCGACGAAGTTCCGCTGTCGAATGCATCGATTACGCCTGACGTCTCTCTCTATGACCTCGAACGGATCGAGGTTCTGCGCGGTCCCCAAGGGACACTTTATGGCGAAGGCTCGCTCGGCGGGACGATCAGGCTGGTGACGCGCCGTCCCGACCTTGACGATTTCGAGGGCGAATTGTTCAGTGAGCTATCGACAACCCGGTCTGGTGGTACATCGTATCGCGGTTCGGCCGTACTCAACGTGCCGATTGCAACCGATCACGTGGCATTGCGTGTCGTCGGCACATATTCATCAGATGGCGGTTTTATCGATGACGCCGTTGGCGGACAGCAGGATGTCAACAGCGCTGAATTCTACAATGTGCGCGCCGCTTTGCGCATCAAGCCCGCCGATATGGCCGACATCCAGCTCGGCTATACCCGACAGAAAGGGATTGGCGGCCCAGAACCACTGGAGGCCGCCGATCTCGATCTCGCGCTGCGCCAAGCCTTTCCACAGACGTTTCGCGACAGTTTCGACCTGTTTTCGGCGACCGTAAACCTCGATCTCGGGGCAATGGATCTGGTCTATGCCGCATCCTATTTTGATCGTCGCCGCAACGAACTTGCCGACGACCTCGGCACTGGCTTCCTCCTCGAAGACGCGCTCGGCATTCCTGTCGACAATGGGGTGCTGGAGGACACGACGTCCCCCGAAAGCACATGGACGCATGAGGTTCGGTTGCTATCGACTGGTGATGGCGCGTTCAACTGGCTTGTCGGCGGATACTATAAAGATCGTGACGTTGGCTTGTTTTCCACAACCGACTCTCCCGACATCGGGTTGATCGCGCCCGCAGCAACCGAAGTGTTTCGTACCGAAGTATCGACCAGCTTTCGCGAGCTCGCAGCCTTTGGAGAAATCTCCTTCCGTGTCACAGATGCGCTGAAAATCACTGGTGGCACCCGTGTGTTCAGGCAAGACTATGATGGCATCAGCCGAACGCGGCTTTTGACGGCTATTGATCCCGACACTGGACAGCCTGTCGCTCTGGATACTGGTCCTGTGCCAATCAGGCAACGAACCAGAGATGTCCTGTACAAAGCCAGCATCGACTATAGGGTCAGCAGCGACTTGCTGATCTATGCCCTTTTCGCACAGGGTGTCCGTGGCGGTGGCGTCAACACGCGACTGTTCAGTTCCGACATTCCCCGTACATTCGATCCCGACGCCGTCGATAGCTACGAAATCGGTTTTAAACTGCGCGCTCTCAATGGACGTTTGGGTCTCAATGCGTCTGTGTACCAGCTTGATTGGCGCAACATTCAAGTCGGCGTTAGCCCGGCCGTAGGTATCGAATTTATCACTAATGCCGGACAGGCGCGCAGTCGGGGCGTCGAAGCGGAACTGACCTTCCGGCCAACCGACGGCGTCACGATCGGCGGTGGTTATGCACTCACCAACGCGCGACTGCGCTCGGACGTTGAAACCGCCGCAGCAACGATCGACACACCCGCGCTAATCACGCCATCCGGTAGCCGGCTTGCCAATGTTGCGAAGCACAAATTCAACATATTCGCCGATCTACGACTTCCAGTGACTGACGCAATTTCCGCCTTTGCGCGAGCCGACGGCGAATATGTTGGTAGTATTGCTGCAAACTTGCCGCTGTTTGCCGAGGGTATATCAGTCGGGCCAGTGGTTCGGTTACCCGGATATTTCAATGGTAACTTGCGCATTGGGCTGGAAACCGATGCGCTGACCATCACGGCGTTCGTCGAAAACATCACTAACAGACGTGCACTGCTTTCAGCAATTAATCCCGAAGTCGAAGGATTTCTGGTCAGCCGACCACGAACCTTTGGGGTTGGACTAACTGCGCGCTTCTGACCCACCCAAACCCAAAACGGAATCGACTGAGATGAAAATCAAGCTGCCCTATCTTGTCTTTTTAGGCGATGTTTCAGCGAACCTGTTCGCGAAGACCGCCTTTGGCGTTCGTGACTGGCGACCAGAGGCATGCGCCGCCGAATGGTCACTTGGCAAAAGTGACGTGACGCTTGGCTTGCCGCAACTCAATCCGGTCGCAGCTGTGGCGGCCGGTGCCAGATCATTGCTGATCGGCGTTGCACCAGTCGGCGGGCAAATTCAGCAGGCCTGGATCCCGGCATTGGTCGAGGCGTTGGAGGCTGGGCTAGACATCGTCAGCGGCATGCACACACGGCTCGAAACCGTCGAGGCAATCCGCGTTGCGGCCGAGCGGAATGGCCGGACATTACACAATGTTCGCCACAATGATCGTAGCTTTCCGGTCGGCAATGGTGCCAGACGGAGCGGGAAGCGATTGCTGACCGTTGGGACCGATTGTGCCCTTGGCAAGAAATATACGGCCTTGGCATTGACCAACGGCTTTCTCGCTGCAGGCCACAAGGCAACCTTCCGTGCCACAGGACAGACTGGCATCATGATCGCTGGAAGTGGCATCGCGATGGATTCTGTCGTCGCCGACTTTAGTTCGGGCGCTGCAGAGACACTTTCGCCAGCAAATGAGGCAGATCATTGGGACATCATCGAAGGGCAGGGGTCGCTCCTGCATCCAGGATATGCGGGCGTCTCGCTTGGATTGCTGCATGGCTCGCAACCGGACGTGTTAGTGATGTGCCACGACCCTGATCGCACCCATATCGACGGGCATGCGGATTACCTTATTCCTCCTCTGGCTGAAGTCATTGCGCTCAATATTTCGTTGGCCTCCCGAACAAATCCAGGCGTGCGCTGCGGCGCTATCGCGCTCAACACATCTGCTTTGTCGGAAGCCGAAGGCGCGGCCTTGCTTGGCGATTATCAGCAGCGTTACGGCTTGCCGACATTCGACCCCCTTCGATCTGATCTTGGTCCGGTGATCCAGGCGGTGGTCGCATCATGCTGAAAATGGACGCTCGCCTTGTCGAATGGCCGTTGAAGGAGCCATTCAGGATCTCCCGTGAAACGCTATATTCAGTCCGCTGCATTCAGGTAACGCTTTCCGACGCCAACGATAATTGGGGACATGGCGAAGCAGTAGGCGTCGATTATGCCGGCGAAACCCCGGAAATGTTGATCGAACAGCTGATCGCGGTGCGCGCTCAAATTGAAAACGGCGTTTCAATTGAACAGCTGCAATCATTGCTACCCGCGGGCGGTGCGCGCAATGCCCTCGACTGCGCGCTGTGGGATTTGCGCGCAAAGCAGTCTGGAATTGCTGCTTGGGTTTCAGCTGATTTGCAGCATATGGCGCCCCGCCCGACGGCTGTGACCTTCGGGATTATGACCGATCAGGACCTGCGCCGGATGGCGGCACATTACGCTCATTTCCCTTTGTTGAAGGTCAAGACCGATCAAGATCATGGCATTGATCCCGTCCGTATCGTTCATGAGGTCGCGCCATCGGCACGCGTGATCCTCGATCCCAACCAGGCATGGGGCGAAGCGGAGCTGACAAAATATAGCCCGCAGCTTCCTGGTCTTGGTGTCGTATTGCTTGAACAGCCTGTGGCAATTGATGCCGATGACATCCTTGATCGATTGCGCCTAACGGTCCCGGTAGCGGCGGATGAGGCGTTTAATGATCGCTTGGACATCAGCCGACTGGCAAACCGCTATCAAGTGCTCAACATCAAGCTGGACAAAACCGGTGGCCTGACCGAGGCGATCGCTTGCGTGCATCAGGCGAAGGAAGCAGGCCTCGGTCTGATGGTCGGCTGTATGATAGGTAGCTCGCTTTCCATGGCTCCAGCGACAATTATCGCGCAATATTGCGACTTTGTCGATCTGGACGGGCCCCTGCTTCAAGCGGCGGATTGTGATGTTCCGATTCAGTATGAAAATGGAACAATCCACCCGCCGCATCCAAAGCTTTGGGGGTAGCTATGTTGAAAACGCTGATCATCGCTTCGGTTGAGGATGAATACCAATCTGATATTGATGCCCAGGCAAATCCAATATGGATGTTTAGTATTCCACCGAATTACAATAGGTTTTACTAACGATAGAAAAGTTGCAGATGTTAAACGTGATGAATGTCATCCAATTTAAGGACATTGAAATCTGTCAATAGATATTCAACAGCTTAGATATGCGATATTGGCGGCAGAAAAGCGTAGCTTTTCTCGAGCGGCTCTATTCCTGAATACAAAGCAATCGTCGCTCAGTCGTCGTATTCTTGCGCTTGAACAACGTCTTGGTATTCAGATATTCGAGCGCAGCACCCGTGGAATCACGCCAACAGAGTATGGCAAAGCATTCATAAATGTTGCGCGTCGTATCATCACCGATATCGATAACCTTCAAACTACCGCAAGAGCTGTCAGCTATGGTGACGAAGGCCGTTTTTCGTTAGGTTTTGCATCGTCGCTGATGGTTGGCAATCTGCTCACGGCCATCTCGGATTATATGAGCCGCTACCCCGATGTCCAATTTGATGGCACTGAGGGCGGGGCTGAACTTTTGTTGAGCGGGCTACAGGCGCGCATAATCGATGCCGTTGTCTTTCCAGACGGCTTAAGCGACGTTGGAGTTAAACGCCGACGCCTTTGGCCCGAGCGACTTCTGGCCGTATTACCTCATGATCATCACCTCGCAGAACGCCAATCCCTATTCTGGACGGACCTCTGCGATCAGTACTTTGTTGTGCCGTCAAACGGCATCGGCCCAACCATCGCGAACATTATAACCGGTAAGCTGCTTTCGCAGGGCCTTCAGCGTAACATTGTGCTACAAAATACTGGGCTGGAGGCAATCTTAAGCACGGTTAGTATCGGACGTTATATCGCTATCGCTACCGAAGCTTCACTCGGTGTGACATGGCGCAAGCTCGTGTTCCGCGAGATCATCGATCAGGGTGATCCGACGCGAATTGAGTATTTTCTATACTGGCGAGAAGATAACAAAAACCCAGCGTTGAAACGATTTCACTCTCTGTTGGAAGAACGATTCTCTGTATCTTTAGACTGAGTAGTCAGTCGTGACTTAGTGAAAATGCGGTCAGTCGCAATGAACCTGTCGATCATTGCCAGTATTAAACGTTCAGCCTTAGGCGGAGCAGTTGTTTATCCGCTGTTAGAGCAATTGCATAGGCCATCAAGTCGCGATACAGCTTGGCAGGCATACATAAGGTAATCTTCACAGCCTTGTCATCGGCGAGGTTCGATAGCTTCAACCGAGTCACCGCGCGCCTCCCAATATCAGATCACGGGTCACCAGCACGCGCACGGGAAAACCCGGTCGGATCGTCAATGTCGGCCGCACATCGAGCTCGCGGCTGACCACCTGCTCGCCCGCGCGGCCAATACTGTCTTGCGAGCCGCGGCGCAGCGCGCGGGTGAGATTGTCGTCATTGCCAGCGCCAAGCTCGCCGCCAACACCCAGCAGGGTTGAGACCAGCGCCGCGCGGAGTACACCGCCCCAATGGAAGTCCACGCTGTCCTGCAGCCCGGCAAAGCCCGACGGGTCGCCGCCGGGTTGGCGTTCCAGCACGATCGACCGGCCATCGGGGAGGATCAGCCGGTTCCAAGCAAGCTGCACCCGGCGCTGACCGAAGGACACGTCGGCGTTATAGTCGCCAATCAGCCGTGACCCCTGGGGGATGAGCAGGATACGGCCGGTGACGCTGTCATAGACAGGCTCGGTCACCTGCGCGGTGACCTGACCCGGAAGATCGGAGCGGATCCCGGTGATCAGCGCTGCGGGAATGATGCTGCCTGCCTGCAGGACATGACTGCCCGCCGGTGGCTCGATCCGGCTCGCTGATACCGTCCGGCGCTCGACGGGGCGGTCGGCAAAGGCAGGACGCTGAGCCTCTGCCGCAAGCTGCGGCACCGGCGGCTCACCGCCGGTATCGGCAACTTGCGATCCGTCACCGACAGCAGCTGCCCCCGCACCGCCACCAAAGAACAGTCGGCTCTCGCGAGCGGCGCTGCGTTCCTGCAGCAGCCGCTGCCGTTCCGTCTCGGCTGCCGTTTGCGCAGGCGTTGGTGCCGGGCCAGAGGGCGGCGCAGCACCGATAGGCGGAAGTTCGGCGACATCGCCGCGCTGTTGTGCCGCCAGG
>JAAUPH010000135.1 GCA_012035435.1 Sphingopyxis sp.
CGGCACGCTTCGGTTGCGACGGCGCGCGACAGGGTCACATGACGGCGGCGCAATTTGTCGGCGCAAACTGTCAGCGCGGCGACCGCGCGGTCCATGGCGGCAGGGCTGATCCGCCCGCTCGCCTGCAGTCCTTCGCCAAGGCGGACGATGCGTGAAAACGCATCAACAACGATCAACTGGGAATTTTCGGGGCGAGCGATCAGTAGCCGGCAATTGTTGGTGCCAAGATCGATAGCCGCATAGCCCGGAGACCGGGGGGTGGGTGTCGGCGCGCGCTGGGGTTGCCGATCCTTGTTATTGGGCCGGCGCGGCCCCGGTTGGGACGGCCGTCCATCTGGCACTGCCACTTGCCGCATGGCCCTTTTGCTCTTTCCAATCACTTGATCGCATCATGATCGCGATCAGGCACTTGGGGACAGCCTAGGGGTGCAAGCCGGGCAAGGCAAGCCCCGGCGATCCCGCACTGGTCGGGTCGCCGGGGTACCGGGATTAACGGCGGCAGCCGTCGTTCGACTTGTCGATGGCGCGGCCGGCGAGGGCACCGAGCGCGCCACCGATGATGGCGCCGGTGGTACGGTCACCGCGGCGACCGGCGAGTTCGCGGCCAGCGAGGCCGCCCGCTACCGCGCCGATAATGGTTCCGCCCGTGCCCTTGTCACAGCGGCTGCCACGGCGATAGTCGCGGCGGTCATACCGACGATCATACCGACGATCATTGCGCCATTCGCGGCGCTCATACCGATCATCATCATCGTCATCATCATCGTAATAGCTGGCACCGCTATACCCATAGTCGGCAGCGGCGGCGGGGGTAGCAACGGCGACAGCAGGGAAAGCCAGTGCTGCTGCGAGCGTCAGGGCAAGGGTGCGTTTCATCGCGGGATCTCCAGTGCATCGGGCGGGATAGCCGATGACCATGGTTTGCCGATTCGCGTTTGAGCTTAAGCTGAACATGCGCGTTGGCTCTTGTTCATCTTCATTACGCGTTGCCGTGGCGCGTCCGCGGTGGCAGGGCGCAGCAAGATGCGCCGCTTGCTGATCGCCCTGTCATTGTTCGTTCTGCTTGGGCCGCTCCCGGGGTCGCAGCGTGAACTGCCCCCCCGCACCTATGATCAGACGCTGACGGTCCGCGCCATTGCCGATGCGCCGCCGGGGCTGCGGATCGGAGCGCTGACGCTGGTCGAGGCGTGGGAGATGTCCAGCCGCCATAGCGATTTTGGCGGACTGTCGGGTGTGGTCCTGACCGGAGTGCGCGAATTTTTGATGGTCGGCGATGCAGGATATCGGCTGCGTTTCGGGCTGAGCGAGGCTGGGCAGGTGCGGCTGGGCGGTTATGTCAAAATGCCGCCGCCGCATCCGGGTTATGACGGCAAATTCCATTTCGATGCCGAAGCCGTGGCGCATGATTCGGTCACCGGGCGCTATTGGACGGCGATGGAAGGGACAGGGCAAATCTGGTGCTTTGGGGCCAATGATGTGCGCCGAGTCCGCACACGGCAGCCGATCCTGGACGCCTGGCCCGACAATGGCGGGGCAGAGGTGCTGACCCGATTGCCCGATGGCCGCTTTATCGCGCTGTCGGAGCGTACCGGGCCGTCGGGCCACTATGAAGGCGTGTTGTTCAGCAGTGATCCGGCAGACCCCAAGACCACCACGACGCGCTTTTATCACGATCCGGGCCGGCAAGGGGTCACGACCGATGCGGCGGCATTGCCCGATGGACGGATATCCTGATTCACCGCAAGCTCGGCCTGTGGCCGGTGTTTACGACCAGCATCGCTATCGCCGATCCGCGCCTGATCGTGGCCGGCGCGACGCTGACCAGCACGCCGATCGCCGTTATTACCGATGCACGGCTCGCCGAAAATTATGAGGGCGTGGCGGTGCAGCAGGATGCGGATGGCATGTCCCTGTGGCTGGTGTCGGATGACAATATGCAGGATTGGCAGCGCAGCCGCCTGCTGCGCTTTCGCATCGATCCCGCCGCGCTGGGCGCGGCAAAAAGGGCGGCGCCGTTACCGGCCCGCCCTTGAATTTTCTCAGCGCAACGAAGAGTTAAGCGGCCGCGGGGGTCGCCAGCTTCTTCGCCACTTCCTTCTTCACCTTGCGGGCGTTGTCGGACAGCAACGTGTCGCTGGTCTTGAGCAACCAATTGTCGAGGCCGCCGTTATGCTCCACCGAACGCAGGCCGTGGGTCGAAACGCGCAGCTTAACGCCCTTGCCGAGGGCGTCCGAGATCAGCGTCACATTCTGCAGGTTGGGCAGGAAAGTGCGCTTGGTCTTGTTGTTCGCATGGCTCACATTGTGGCCGACCTGGCGGCCCTTGCCGGTGAGTTCGCAGATGCGCGACATGATCAATTCCTTAAACTGTCTGGCGGCCGGAGTCGCGCCCGCAAACGGGAGGGGCGAGGCACATGGGCCGGGAAAGTGGGCGCGCTTATCGGCTTGCAGGAGATTCGTCAAGCGAATAGGCCCAGCTGATGACGTCTTCCTTTCCGCTTCCACCCCCCATGCAGCGCGCGCTAGAACTGGCGGCGCAGGCGGGGCGCGAGGGCGGGGTGCCGGTCGGCGCGGTGGTCGTGCTGGACGGGGTGGTCGTGGGTGAGGGCGTCAACCCGCCGCCCGGCCATCATGACCCCAGCGCCCATGCCGAAATGATCGCGATTCGCGTGGCAGCAGCGGCGCTGGGCCGCGACCGGCTGGAGGGCTGCGACCTCTATGTCACGCTCGAACCCTGCGCGATGTGCGCGGGCGCGATTAGCCATGCCCGCATCGCCCGGCTTTACTATGGCGCGAGCGACCCCAAGGGCGGCGGCGTCACCCACGGCGCACGGGTCTTTGCGCAGGCGACCTGCCATCATCGGCCCGACGTATATGACGGACTGGGCGCGGGCGAGGCGGGGGCTTTGCTGAGAGATTTTTTCGCGTTGCGGCGTTAGCGGCTTTTGCCGTCCATGTGGCGGACGGGCAGCTGACGCCACCATGCCTGGTCAAACAGGCGGGCGTTCACACCCATGAAATCAATCTCGGCCACCCGCGGGGTCCAATGCGTCGTCACCCCGCAGCTGCGGCAATGAAAAACGGTGATGGCGCGATCGCCTTGGACATAGGACTCGCAATTGTCGGCACCGACAACCTCCACCTGCGCCGGATCTGCGAACATGCCTATCCAGCCTGTTTTGGTGCACAGGCTGCAATTGCATTACAGGCATTCGGCAGGCAGTTGCTCAAGGCGAACCTGCACGGTGCCGCAGTGGCAGCTTCCTTCGGTCATACCAACATCTCCTCGACCCATATGGGGACCAATTTGGTAGCGGGACCGTGTCTGGCCTCGTCGAACCAGCGCGTTCCGCGGCTCGGTTCCATATTCAGCTCAAGCGTTCGCGTCCCTTGCGCCCGCGCCTCGCGAACCAGCCCGGCGGCAGGATAGACCGCGCCCGAGGTGCCGATGCTAACGAACAGGTCAGCGCGGTTCAGCGCCGCGTAGATCTCGTCCATTCGGTAGGGCATTTCGCCGAACCAGACAATGTCGGGGCGCAGCGCCGCCGCCCCGCAGCTGGGGCATGGTGGACGGTGTGACAGCGCGTCCCGCCAGCGGTGCCGCGCGTCACAGGCGGTGCACCAGGCGTTCAAATGCTCGCCATGCATGTGGATCAGACGGCTGGCCCCGGCGCGTTCGTGGAGGTCATCGACGTTTTGCGTGATGATGGTGAGTTCGCCCTGCCATTCCCGGTCGAGTCGCGCGAGCGCTTGGTGCGCGGCGTTGGGCTGTGCCGCCTGAATCGCGGCGCGACGCATGTCGTAGAAGCGGTGGACCAGATCGGGATCGCGGACGAAGGCTTCGGGTGTAGCGACATCCTCGACGCGGTGCTTTTCCCACAAGCCCCCATTGTCCCGAAAGGTGCCGATGCCGCTTTCGGCGCTGATCCCCGCGCCGGTCAGGATGACGATGTTGCGGGTCATGCGGATGCAGGCCGGGGCCAAAGTTCAGTAAAGTTCACCGATATTACCAACATTGCGGTTGCTGTTTGACGCGGAACTTTTCCACGCAACGGCGCAACGGCGCGAAGGGGTTGCGTGCTGGCAGGACGGGTCGATTTGGCATGGTCCGCGACGCTAGCCATGTTTGCCGCGTGTAGGACAGAGGAAAAATCGCATGCAGTCAGGCCGCCCGCTCGAACGCCGTTACCAGCCCTGCGACCACGCGGTCGATGGTTTCGTCGTCGAGCATAATCTGCTGGTCGAGCGCAAGCATGGCGAGGCCGTGAACCAGGCTCCAGCAACTGAGCGCGGCGGCGCGCTGCGCCTTAGCGCTGGCCTGTGACGGCAGGATGGCGGCGATGCTGCTGCGCAGGTCGGCCATCGCCGGGTGGCTATTCTCCACCGGCGCGGCAAACAGATCGCCCGCAGGCGCCATGCTCCAGATCAGCCTGAACAGCGCAGGATGAGCGAGCGCGAACCGGACATAAGCTGCACCGCTCGCAGCAAAGGCGGCGAGAGCGCCATGCGGGGCAGCCAGCATGGCCGCCTTACGCTGATCTGCACCCATCCGGTCAAGCCCAGCGGCTGCCAGCGCGCTGAGCAGCGCGGCTTTTTCAGGGAAATGGCGATAGACGGCGGTCGCGCTAACGCCGACCGAGCGAGCGAGGCCGCGCAGCGACACATCATGGCGGTGGTGCCCGAATCGAGCGCGACCACTCCCGCCCGCAATAGCGCATCGCGAAGGTCGCCATGATGATAAGCGCCCTTGTTTGCCGGCGCGTCTCTAATGTTGACGCTGTCATCATTGTCGATCATGTTACTATCGTAAACATTTTCGGGTGCGAAGGCCAGCGGCGCCCCCCCCTTTTTCTTCGACCGCTGGCCACCCGAAACAGGTGACGGATTTGCATTATGGCAAGCGCGGTCGAAACAGCCATCCGCAAAGTGGTGGGTAAAGGATTGACGACCTTGGCCAGCATTAACCGGCGGCGGTTGAAAGCGCCGGTGGCGACCATCCATCTGCCGCATCGCATCCCGCCCGGCTTTCAGGGCAATGGGTGGATGATTGACGAAGGCCAGGCCGCAATCTATCGCTGTATCAGGTAAACAATACACTTGGGGGCCGAGATGACTTTTGATCCAGCAGCAGCGACCAAGGCGATGATCGATGCCTTGGGACCAGAGGCTTTGGCCAAGGCGGCGGCCTATACTGCCGGCAATCACTGGATGTTGTTGGGGGGGCTTCTGGTCAGTGCGGCGGTGACATGGGTCATTGTGCGTTTTGGCCTGCTCGACCGCTGGCATGGCAAGCTCGGCCGCCTGGGCGAGCGGATGCGGGTGTTTCTGACCTGCGCGGTGTTCTTCCTGCTGTCGGCGATCCTCTCGCTGCCGTGGGGCACCTATGAAGAATGGGGCCGCGAGCGCAGCTATGGCCGGACCGACCAGCCGCTCGGCGATTTTCTGGTGCAGGATGCGGTAGGGATCGGCCTCAGCGCGCTGTTCGGCGGGCTATTCTTTCTGGGGGTCTATGCGCTGATCCGGCGGACAGGGCGGCGCTGGTGGCTGTGGTCGGGCGGGCTGGCGGCACTGGCGGGGCTGTCCGTGCTGCTCTTGTCGCCGATCCTGATCGAACCTTTGTTCAATGACTATAAACCGGTGCCTGCGGGCAAGGTGCGCGATGCGGTGGTCGCGATGGCGGCGGAGGCCGATATTCCGGCGGACCGGATTTTCATCTATGACGGGTCGCGCCAGTCGAACAATTTTACCGCCAATGTCTCCGGTATCAGTTCGTCGGCGCGCATTGCCATATCCGATGTGGCGTTGACGACCGCGTCGCTCGATGAGGTGAAGGCCGTGACGGGGCATGAGATCGGCCATTATGTGCTGGGGCATGTGTGGCGGTGGGCGCTATTGCTGCCGGTGTTGGCGATGGTCTTTTTCTTTCTCGCCGACCGGCTCTACGCGCCCGCGGCGCGGCTGTTTGGCAGCAGTGCAGCGCTCGGCGATGCGCGGGGATTGCCAGTGTTGATGTTTGTGGTGGGCGTGCTTGCGACGCTGGCGACCCCGGTCACCAATGCCTTTACCCGGATTGGCGAGCGTGAGGCCGATGCCTATTCGCTGCGGACGGTGAACCTGCCGGATGCGCTGGCGAGCGCACTGATCAAGACCGCCGAATATCGCTACCCCCGCCCGCACCCGGCGCAGGAAGTGCTGTTCTACACCCACCCGTCGGTTGAACGGCGGGTGCGCAGTGCGATGGATTGGAAGTCGGCACATCCCGCCCAACCATGACACTCCAATGAAAAAGGGGGCGGTGTTACCCGCCCCCTCATTCCATTCGCAAAATCGCTGGCGCTTATTCAGCAGCCAGATTGACCGCCGCGAACTTGCCACGATCGTCAACTTCAATATCGAACGCCATCCGCTGGCCTTCGACCAAGCCCTGCATTCCGGCGCGCTGCACCGCGCTGATGTGGACAAAGGCATCGGCCTGACCATCGTCGCGCGAGATAAAGCCAAAGCCTTTTGTCTCGTTAAAGAATTTCACCGTGCCGCTGGCGCGTTCGCCCGTCAGCTGAGACGACCGCGGGCGCCGCCGGGA
>JAAUPH010000136.1 GCA_012035435.1 Sphingopyxis sp.
GGCGGGGGCGGCGCCATCACTCTTTCGACGGGTGCGCTGGCCGGCTGGGCAGGCTCGGGTTCAACAGGTTCCGCTGCGACAGGCTCGGCGGAGATTGCGGCGGGGGGCGGCTCGTCTGTTACGGTGGCGGGCTCCGCAATCGGAACCTCCGGGGGCACGTCTTCGGCAATTGCTGGCGGCGGTGGAACGGCCAGTGCAGCAGAGCGCAGCACTCCCTTGGGCGGCTCGGCGGGAAGTTCGGGCGCAGGTGGCGCCGGTCCAGCTTCACCCGATGCCTTGGGCGAATCCTTTGGCCCCCAACGTTGGCGCAGCTCTTCCTCTATGTCGGCGGCGCTGCGCGGCGCAGCGGGGGTGGGCGGCGGTGTGACAAAAGTTTCGCCGGGTTTGGGCGGCAGCAGCCCGGTCTGACGCTGGAGCGCGCCGATGCGCTTCGCCGCTTCCTCCAAAATACCCTCGGCGCGCTTCAGCCGCCCGCGCGTGCTGGTCAGCATCGCAAACAGCACCACAACGGCGACGAACATAAAGAAATCAAACATGTGCTGCCCCGACTTTGGCCAGTGATAGCGGAGAGCGGGTGCAGATTCGATTAAATTCTGGGTGGCGGGATTCGGTAGCGCAGCGGCGCTGCGGAATGGCTATGGAGCCGCATTGATGATCGCCATAACGAGATTCGCGCCTATGACGTTGTCTGCCCCTCCCTTCGCCGATTTTGCCCCGCCGATCCGCGCCGCGACGCCGCTACGGCAGCGGATCACGCAAGCCTATCGGCTGCCTGAGCCTGTAGCCGTCGACGCCTTGCTGCCGCAGGCCGAGGTTGACGCTGCGCTCCGCGGTCAAATCGCCGAGACGACCAAACAGCTTGTTCAAGCTTTGCGGGCCAAGGGGCAGCAAGGCGGCGTGGAGGGCTTGGTGAAGGAATATTCGCTGTCCAGTCAGGAAGGCGTCGCGCTGATGTGTCTGGCTGAGGCGCTGCTGCGCATTCCGGACAATGATACCCGCGATGCGCTGATCCGCGACAAGATTTCGGGCGGCGATTGGCGAACGCATCTGGGCGACGGCAACACGCTGTTCGTCAACGCCGCCACCTGGGGTTTGATGGTCACTGGCAAATTGACCGCCAGCCACACCGAGACGGGCTTGGCGGCAGCGCTCACACGCCTGCTCGCGCGCGCTGGCGAACCAGTCATCCGCCGCGGCGTCGATATGGCGATGCAATTGATGGGTGAGCAGTTTGTGACCGGCGAGACCATCGGCGAAGCGCTGAAGCGCGCCCGCAAGCTGGAGGCCAAGGGCTTTGCCTATAGCTATGACATGCTCGGCGAGGCTGCGACGACAGCGGCCGACGCGATGCGCTATTATGCCGATTATGAAAATGCCATCCACGCCATTGGCAAGGCTGCGGCGGGGCGCAGCCCCTATACCGGGCCGGGCATTTCGATAAAATTGTCGGCGCTCCACCCGCGCTACAGCCGCGCGCAGGCGGGGCGCGTGACCAGCGAGCTCATGCCGCGCGTCCAGGCACTGGCAACGCTGGCCTGCCATTATGGCATCGGGTTTAACATCGACGCCGAAGAAGCCGACCGGCTTGAGCTGTCGCTCGACCTTTTGGAAACGCTCGCGCTCGCGCCCGATCTTCAGGGATGGGACGGCCTTGGCTTTGTGGTGCAGGCTTATGGCAAGCGCTGCCCATTCGTGATCGACTGGCTGATCGATCTCGCGCGGCGATCGCAGCGCAGATTGATGGTGCGGCTGGTCAAAGGCGCTTATTGGGACAGCGAAATCAAGCGCGCGCAGATCGATGGCCAAGCGGGCTTCCCGGTCTATACGCGCAAGCTGCACACCGATCTTTCCTATATCGCCTGCGCGCGCAAGCTGCTCGGCGCGCGCGATGCCGTGTTCCCGCAATTTGCCACCCATAATGCACAGACGCTGGCGGCGATTTACCATCTGGCTGGTCCCGATTTTTCGCTTGGCGACTATGAGTTCCAATGTTTGCACGGCATGGGTGAGGCGCTGTATGAAGAAGTGGTCGGCCCTGAAAAGCTGAACCGCCCGTGCCGCATCTATGCGCCGGTTGGCACCCATGAAACTTTGCTCGCCTATCTGGTCCGGCGACTCTTGGAAAATGGCGCAAATTCTTCCTTCGTACACCGCATCTGGGATGAGCAGGTGTCGCCGGATGATCTTGCGGCCGATCCGGTTGACGAGGCACGCAGAGTGCATCCCGTGGGCGCGCCGCATCCGGTCGTGGCCTTGCCGTCCGACATTTACGGGGCGCGGCGCAACTCTGCCGGTATCGATCTTTCGAGCGAGATTGCGCTCGCGCAGCTGGGCGCGCGGTTGCAGGAAAGTGTTGGCAGACGCTGGACTGCCGTTCCGATGATCGCGGGCGTGGACGGCGGGCAAAGCGTCCATCCGGTGTGCAATCCAGCCAATCATCGGGATCATGTCGGCGACGTGGCGTTCGCAAATGAAGCGCAGGTGGCTATCGCCGCCAGCGCCGCACTGCGCGCCGTTCCTGCATGGTCATCGATGCCGGTCGAACGCCGTGCCGCGATGCTGGAAGCTGCTGCCGATCGGCTTGAAACCGACATGCCGGTGCTGCTGGGCCTGATCATGCGCGAGGCGGGAAAATCGGTCGCCAACGCCATATCCGAGGTGCGCGAGGCCGTCGATTTTTTACGCTACTACGCTGATCAGGCGCGGTTGATCTTGCCCGGCGATCATCGCCCGCTGGGGCCGGTCCTATGCATCAGCCCGTGGAATTTCCCGCTCGCCATCTTTCTGGGCCAGGTCGCAGCGGCGCTCGCGGCAGGCAACAGCGTGCTGGCTAAGCCCGCCGAGGAAACGCCGTTGATTGCGGCCGAAGCCATTCGCATCCTGCATGCCGCCGGAATACCCCATGAAGCGGTTCAACTGGTGCCGGGCAACGGCGTGATCGGTGCTGCGCTGGTCAAAAGGCCAGAGGTAGCGGGCGTGATGTTCACCGGATCGACCGAGGTGGCTCGGTTGATTTACAACGAACTTGCCCGCCACGAAACGCCCGATGGCCGTCCCATTCCGCTGATCGCCGAAACCGGCGGTCAAAACGCCATGGTCGTCGACAGCTCGGCACTGTCTGAACAAGTCACCGCCGACGTCATCGCCTCGGCCTTCGACAGCGCGGGGCAGCGCTGCTCGGCGCTGCGCATCCTGTGCCTGCAGGAGGATATCGCTGACCGACAGCTGGCAATGCTCAAGGGTGCACTGAATGAGCTCGAAATCGGCAATCCGGACCGGCTGGCGGTCGATGTCGGGCCGGTTATCATGCTGGACGCCAAGCAGGCCATTGAGGCGCATATCGAACGGATGCGGGGACTTGGCTGTACCGTGCACCAGCCGCCCCTTCCCGACGCCGCACGGCATGGCACCTTCGTCGCACCGACGATCATTGAGATCGACGATATCGCCCAGATCGGCCGTGAAGTGTTTGGCCCTGTGCTCCACGTCCTGCGCTTCCGCCGCGACGCGATTGGTGCACTAGTCGATGCGATCAATGCGACGGGCTATGCGCTGACATTTGGCCTCCACACCCGCATCGACGACACGGTCGAGCAGGTCACGGCCAAGGCGGCGGCGGGCAATATCTATATCAACCGGAACATCATCGGTGCGGTCGTCGGCGTACAGCCCTTTGGCGGGCGCGGGCTGTCGGGAACCGGTCCAAAGGCCGGCGGGCCGCTCTATCTCAGGCGCCTTGTCCAATCGCGGCCGTCATCAACCATGGCCAGTGGGCACCGGCCGGACGCAGCGTGCGCAGCGTTTAAGCGCTGGCTTGATGCGAACGGCTTGGCGGAAAGCGCCAGGGCTGTGAAGACAGCATCCTCTGAGCAGCTCAACGGCTATACCGCCGAACTGCCGGGGCCGGTGGGGGAGAGCAATCTCTATGCCCTCCATCCTCGCAGCGAAGTGCTCTTGGTGCCGGCCAGCCCCGAAGGGCTGGCGATTCAGCTGGGCACCGCGCTCGCGGCGGGCAATCATGCCGCGATCCTGTGGCCTGACAGCGAGATAAAGGCTTTCGCTAATCTACCACCAGAAGTTGCTGCGCGCATAAGCTGGCTGCAGGATGTTCCCGCGTCGGCCGAATTTGCCGCCATCCTGATCGAGCCCCGCGCAGACGGCATGCGCGACCTGATTGTGCGATTAGCCGAAATGGAAGGTCCGATTCCGATCATGCAGGTCGCCGACGGCCATGGGCGCTATCGTCCGGAATGGTTGGTGGAGGAAGTCTCGACATCGATCAACACCACGGCCGCAGGCGGAAATGCCAGTTTGATGGCGATGGTTTAGCGGGGGGCTGTGCGCGGGATTGTGGCCGGATCGCCTGACGCGATGACGACGCTGCAATCGTGCTGAAACAGGGCATGGCCCATCCGCTTTTACGCAATCCTTATGGAGGGCGGGCTGCAGCTCAATCCGCTGGGGTTCGCCGGGATGGACAGCAGGCTCGCGCGCAACATCGCGGTCAGTTTCGTCACCAACACCCATTGGCAAAATTACGGCGGCGAAACCACGCTGTCGCACCTCAGCCAGATCGCAGGGTTGACGGTGCAGAATTCTCTGTCCGCTGCCACCGGCAGATCGAGGATGACCCGTCGGCTCCCAAATTGCTGATCAACGAACCGGGCGTCGGCTACCGGATGGCGGCGGACGGATAAGCCAGCGCCCCTCCTTCGGGGGGAGACGAGGGGCGCTGGCACCGCACGGGCCGGGTCACCGTTTCGCGCGGATTGGAAGAAGAGCTGATTTTCAGGCGCGCCAGACGACAATGGCGAAGAACATCACAAAGCCAGACCAAACGAGCAACGACCCGATCAATGTCAAGGGGAAGAAGGCTGGACTTGCAGTCAGCAACAATCCCGCCAGACCGCTGAGCATGACGATATAACCGACACTGACCACCGCAACCTGAACGACCGCAGCAATACCAATCGCATTCGGGTGGCTTTTGTAGAACAGACCGAACAGAAACAGGCTGACCCATCCGATCAGATTCAAATGGACGTGGACGGGGGCCAGGCTGTGATCTTCCGCCACACCCATATAGATACCCATGCTGACCCCTATGACCGCGGTGAGGCTGGCAAGCTTGAAACATGCCGACGGCAGGCGGCTGATGGCGGCGGGGACATCAAGCGCGGTTTGCAGATGCGTGGCCATGTCACACCCCCTTGTCGCCGCGGGCGAGCGCAGCCGACTGTTGCAGTGTGACGCCTTTGACCAGTGGATCGGCGTGGCGATGGACCAGCAGCCAATCGGTCCCCTCGCGCCGATACACGAGCGTCACGCGCAGCGGCCATTTTTGATGCGGCAAGCCGCCAACCTCACCCTCGCCATGTTCAATGATCGCCAGAACGATCATGTCGGCGCTGCCATAGGCCTGCACCACCTCTTGCTTCAGCTTGCCGTTCTTGAAGAATTTGCCGATCCCCTCCCAGCGCTCGCGCGAGTAGGAACCGCGCGACGGTGCACCGCCAAAAGGCGACATTAGCGTAAAATCGTCAGACACGGTGATCAGCTTCAAATAGGTTTCGATGTCGCCGCGCATCAGCGCGGCATTTGCGGTCTCGGAGCGGCGGGTCAATTCGGTCACCGCGCTATCGATATCGCCAGCACAGGGTTGCGGGCGGCCGTAGCTGCGGCCGCCGAGGCGAAGCCGGCTGCGAGGATCGAACGTCTTCGGAAAAACATGAATTTGTTCTCAATTATCTAGGGCCAGACCCTAACGCGACCAAGTGCCACTTGTCCCCTCTCTGTCGCCAGAGAGGGGACGAAGGCTCCACGCCGACGGGTCGCAAACCGGCGTGACAAGCTCTGCTGCGCTGTGCTGCGGCACAGCGTTCAGGATAGCGGTGCGCTCACATCGCTATGATGTGCTGGATGATCAGCAGACATAGGGTGACGACACTGCACGAAGCGACAGCTTCGGCGTTCATGGGATTGGGTTCACTATTCATCGATCTTTCCTTCATGTTCCCGCTCCCTTCCAACACCGCCCTACCCCGACGCCCGTTTGCCCCATCGTGTGAATGAGCGTTGTAATTTGGCCGGAGACCGTGGAAATTGGCGCGAAGGAGATTCGATTGGACCCCCGGCGACTCATCGAGGTCAGCCTGCTTGGCGAGATCGGCCTGTCGCGCGCGGGGGTGCCGCTTGTCATGCCGGCGTCGCGCAAGACCCGGGCGCTGTTCATCTTACTGCTGCTCACCGCCAAGCCGGTGCGGCGCGACCGCTTGTGCGAAATCTTTTTTGACATCCCCGACGATCCGCGCGGAGCATTACGGTGGTCGCTGTCAAAGATCCGCACGATGCTTGGGGCGGACGCCGAGCTGATAGTGGCGGACCGCGAACGGGTGGCGATCGACGGCGCGGGCTTTGCGTTGGACGTCGATCATTTGGACGCTACGCTTGCTTTGGAATCGCCCCTCCCCGGCCTCGACCTGCCTGGACTTGACGAATATGCGCTATGGCTGGCCTCCCAACGCGCTGCGATCGACCGCAAGCGCATCCGCCGACTGGAAGAGGCCTCGCGCACCG
>JAAUPH010000137.1 GCA_012035435.1 Sphingopyxis sp.
GGAGTTACCAGCGTCGCGGTTGACACAAGCGCGCTGCAAGGCGTCAGCGAAGCCACCGTCATCAGCATCGCTACAGGCGCGCGGCTGCGCAGCTGGCGGCACGACGCCTATCGCACCCGGCTGAGCGATAGCCAGAAGATCAGCCTGACATCGCTGAGCATTGCCTCGCCGCTGGGCGATGTCAGCGCTGCCTTTGCCGCGCAGCAGGCAATTGCCGCGGGCGTGGCGCTGACGCAGGATCTGGTCGCCGAACCCGGCAACATCATCTATCCCGAAAGCTTTGTGGAGCGCTGCCAGCACCTGACCGCGCTGGGCGTGCAGATCGATGTGCTCGACGAAAATGCCATGAAGGCGCTCGGTATGGGTGCGCTGCTGGGGGTGGCGCAGGGTTCGGTCAAACCGCCGCGGCTGCTCGTGATGCGCTGGAACGGCAGCAATGATGGCGACAAACCCGTCGTTTTCATCGGCAAGGGCGTCACCTTGACACGGGCGGGATCAGTCTGAAGCCTGGCCCCGGCATGGAAATGATGAATGGGACATGGGCGGCGCCGGCGCGTCGCGGGGGCGATGAAGGCGATCGCCGGACGCAAGGCCAAGGCGAATGTCGTTGGCATCTGCGGGCTGGTTGAAAATATGCCTGACGGCAATGCGCAGCGCCCCGGCGATATTGTGACCAGCATGTCGGGCCAGACCATCGAAGTGCTTAACACCGATGCCGAGGGGCGATTGGTCCTGTGTGATTGCCTGACCTGGGCGCAGCACAGCTTTGACCCCGCGGTGATCGTCGATTTGGCGACGCTCACCGGGGCGATGGTGATTGCGCTGGGGAATGAATATGCAGGCATGTTCGCCAATGATGACGATCTCGCCGCCGCGCTGACCAAGGCGGGTGAAGCGAGCGGCAACCCGGTTTGGCGCTTCCCGCTGTCGCCCGCATATGACAAGCTGATCGACAGCCCGATTGCCGATATGAAGAATATCGGCCCGCGTGAGGCCGGGTCGATCACCGCCGCACAGTTCCTCAAACGCTTTGTCAATGACGGCGTAAAATGGGCGCACCTCGACATTGCCGGCATGGCCTGGGCCGACAAGGACGGCCCGGTATGGGGCAAAGGCGCAACCGGCTATGGCGTGCGGCTGCTCGACCGGTTCGTGGCGGACAATTTTGAGGGGTAGGGCGTGAGCAGCCATGCCCCGCGTTGATTTCTACCGCCTGACGCGCGACCCGGCGGCGCGGGTGCTGCCGATGATTGCAGAGCGCGTACTGGGGCAGGGCGAACGCTTGCTGGTGGTTGCCGGCGATGGCGAGCTTCGCGCGGCGCTGAGCGACGGATTATGGGCAGCAAAGCCCGACAGCTTCCTGGCACACGGCCCCGCCGACGGGGAATTGGCTGCACATGACCCCATATTGATCGCCAGCGGCATCGATACCGCTCCCGCCAATGGCGCGCAGATGGTTGCGCTGGCCGACGGGGTGTGGCGCGACGAGGCGCTGGCGTTCACCCGCACCTTTCTGCTGTTCGACAACAGCCGCATCGATGATGCACGCGCGACCTGGCGCACGCTGGGCACGCGCGACGCGGTGGAGCGCCACTTCTGGAAACAGGATGAAAATGGCCGCTGGGCCGAGGGGCCATAGGGCCACCCTTGCCTTTTCCGCGTCCGCCCTCTAACGGCGCGGCCAACTACAACTATAGCCAAACGCAGGAGCACTCCCATGGCCGTCACCCGCACTTTTTCGATCATCAAACCCGATGCCACCCGCCGCAACCTGACCGGCGCGGTTACCAAGATGCTGGAAGAGGCTGGCCTGCGCGTCGTCGCATCGAAGCGCATCCACATGACCCGCGAACAGGCCGAAGGCTTTTATGCCGTCCACCGCGAGCGCCCCTTCTTTGGCGAACTGGTCGATTTCATGATCAGCGGCCCGGTGGTCGTGCAGGTGCTTGAGGGCGAAAACGCCATGCAGCGCAACCGCGACATCATGGGCGCGACCAACCCGGCCAACGCCGAACCCGGCACGATCCGCAAGGAACTGGCCGAGAGCATCGAGGCGAACACGGTGCATGGCAGCGACAGCGACGAGAATGCGGCGATTGAAATTGCCTATTTCTTCACGCCCGAAGAGATTGTCGGCTGACCCCGCTGATCTCACTCCCTTAATTCGTCACTCCCCGCGGAAGGCGGGGATCCATCTCCTGACGGTGAATGCGGAAGCGGCCGGAGCTGGATTCTCGCCTTCGCGGGAATGACGAAAGTTTTTAGGGGCCGCCGGTTCGTTCCGGCGGCCTTTTTGCTTTGATGAACAGGAGTCGACCGTCCCGTTCAGCCGCCATTCCGCAACCTGCGCGCATCCTCCCGCCATCATCAAGGGAGGATGCCCATGCACCGGATCATGCTCACGGCGCTGGCCGCGCTCGCCGCTACCACGGCCGCGTACGCCGACAGCCAGTCGTCGAACAGCAGCTCGAACAGCTCGTCGAACAACGGCGTCACCCGCGAAACGCGCGATGAAAGCTATTGCGACGATTATGGCTGCGACCGCGTCGTCGAACGCCGCGTCTATCGCGACGCCCCGCGCCGCAGCTATCGCGGCGAAGCGCGCCGCTATTGGCGCGAACTGCGCCGCGAGCGCGAGGAGCGACGCAAGCGCTATCGCTACTACCGCGATGATGATTGAGATAAATTTGCGGTCTAGTGTCTATTTGCTGGCAATCTTTTGCGGTGGGTCACCAAATCTGGAAAAATATTCATCTAGCCAGCCCGGAAAATTAGCGTCCATTTCCTCTTCCAGCGAACGTCCGGTGAACGTGCCTGAAATCTGATCTTCACGCGCCTGAAACATTTCTCTAGTCGCCGAATGGTTGGCTAGCCAGCCCTGATCAGCGCTTGGCATACCGTGATGCGCCCAAAGTATGTAGGTGTTCAAGTTTGTCATCAATATCGCTAGATGATCAAAGGTGCCTTCTAAGTTTGCCGCTCATTAGATCGTCCAGCTTAACAATCGCCATTGCCAAACAAATCCATCAATCCGGCCAGTTTCTTTGGCGCCACCGCGCGCCAGCTGCGGGTGATCCAGTCCGCGATATGGTCCCAGTCGTTGCGGCCCAGATCCAACCGGATGCCGATCCAGCCGTCGCCGAAATAGGCGGGGCGGAAATATAGCGCTTCATCCTGTTCGATCAGCGCGGCCTGTTCATCCACGCCGCTGATCTTGACGAGCAGGGCTGTGCGCCCGTCGCCATGGTGATCGTGGGTGAAATAGGCGAATTTCTTGCCCTTGATGATGCCGAAACAGGGCATGCCGTGGCTTATGACTTCGTCCGCCTCGGGCTGTGCCATCGCCGCTTCGCGCACGCGGGAGAGCCAATAGTCGGGGGTATTCTCACGGCGCACCCAATCACTCAGGATACGCGGGTAGAGCTGATGCTCGGCAATGCGCACGCGGGCGGCGAGCGTGTCCACCGTATCGCCGGGCAGCACAGCGACCGCGCTTTGCCCGAGCACGTCGCCGTCATCGACCTCGGCGGTGACCAGATGCACCGAACAGCCTGCCTGCGCGTCGCCCGCTTCCAAGGCGCGCGCGTAAGTGTTCAGCCCCTTATATTTGGGCAGCAACGAAGGGTGTATGTTGAGCATCCGTCCGGTCCAGCGCTCGACAAATTCGGGCGAGAGCAGGCGCATATAGCCCGCGAGCGCGATATATTGTGCGCCTGCATCAAGTGCCGCGCGCTCCAAGATCGCGTCATGCGCCGCGCGGTCGAGGCCGGTGTGGGGGTGGGCGAAGGTGACGATGTCTTCGGCATTCGCCAATGCAAGACCCGGTGCGTCGGGATTGTTCGACGCAACCAGCACGACCTCATAGGGGCAATCTTCAGCGCGGCTGGCATAGAGCAGCGCGGCCATATTGGTGCCTGCGCCCGAAATGAAAATGGCGACGGCGGTTTTCACCGGCGAGTGCAGCAAAAACAGGGACAGTCCCTAATTATCGAGAACGCGCGGTCGGCATCGATGGACCGCCTCTGCCGATAATTGGGGACTGTCCCTGTTTTTGTTCTATCCCGCATGCACGGCCTTCCAATCCGCCAGCGCGCTCCATGTCTCGGCGCTGCCTGTCACGGTGCAGCCCTTCGCCCCCTCGGCGATACGGCCGATGCGGTGCACCGTCTCGCCCGCCGCCGTCAGTGCTGCCGTGACTGCCTCCGCATCACCGGCCGCAACTACGACCGCCATGCCGATGCCGCAGTTGAACGTCCGCGCAAGCTCTTCTGGTTCGATATGCCCCTGCGCTTGCAAAAAGGCCATGAGGCGCGGCAGCGGCCAGGCGTCGGCGTCAATATGCGCGTGGAGATGCGCGGGCAGGATACGCGGGATATTCTCGAGCAGCCCGCCGCCGGTGATGTGCGCCAGCGCATGGATGCGCCCCTGCCGGATTTCGGGCAGCAGCGATTTCACATAAATCCGTGTGGGTGCCATCAACGCGTCGATCAGCAGCACTTCGGGATCGAACAGCGCGGGGCGATCCAGCTTCCACCCCTTGTCGCTGGCAAGCCGCCGCACGAGCGAGAAACCGTTGCTGTGCACCCCGGACGAGGCCAGCCCCAAAATCACATCGCCCGCAGCAACCTTGTCGGCTGTGAGCACCGACGCGCGCTCCACCGCGCCGACACAGAAGCCAGCGAGGTCATAGTCGGCATCGGCGTACATCCCCGGCATTTCCGCCGTCTCGCCGCCGATCAGCGCGCATCCGGCCTGTTTGCACCCTTCGGCGATGCTGGCGACCACGGCGGTGGCGACATCATTGTCGAGTTTGCCGGTGGCATAATAATCAAGGAAGAACAGCGGCTCTGCGCCCTGCACGATCAGATCATTGGCGCACATCGCGACCAGATCGATGCCGACTCCCTCGTGACGGCCCGAATCAATCGCAAGTTTCAGCTTGGTCCCAACCCCGTCATTGGCCGCGACGAGTAGCGGGTCGGTGAACCCCGCTGCGCGCAGGTCAAAAAATCCCCCGAATCCGCCCAGATCGGCGTCAGCGCCAGGCCGCCGCGTGGCCTTCGCGAGCGGGCAATCGCGCGCACCAGCGCATTGCCCGCGCTGATGGAAACACCCGCGTCGGCGTAAGTGTAAGGCTTTGGTTGGTTGTGCTTGGCATCCATGGCAAGGCCGACTATCGCTTTCGCCCGGTAATTACCATGATTTCTGTAACCGCTCCCGTCCCCCTTGATTCGCACGGCCTGCGCTCCGCTTGGGGCGTGTTGGCGCTGCGTTGGCGCTGGGCGGCTTTGGCGCTGGCTTTGGTCGCGGTGGCGGTCGCTTTTGCGGTGGAAAGCCAGATCGAACGTGGGAATCGGGGGATCACGCCGATTAACAGCAGCGCCGATTTTGTCGCGACCGGGATCATGGTCGATGTGACCAGCACCAGCTCGCAGGGCGCGCGCGAAGCGGGCTGGCGCATGGCGCAGCGCAAGGGCTGGCAGCAGCTTTATCGCAAAGTGAACGGCAGCGACGGTCCGACCCTGTCTGATTCGGCGCTCGACGGCATTGTCTCGGCCATCGTGGTCGAACAGGAACAAATTGGCCCGCGCCGCTATGTCGCCAGGTTGGGCGTGCTGTTCGACCGCGTTCGCGCAGGGCAGATATTGGGCGTCAGCGGCCGGGTGCTGCGCTCGCCGCCGCTGCTCGTGATGCCGATTTATTCGGTCGGCGGCATCTCCCAAATGTTCGAACAGCGCAGCGCGTGGCAACGCGCCTGGGCGGAGTTCAACACTGGCGACACCGCGATCGACTATGTCCGCACCGCCGGGACGGGGGCCGATACGCTGCTTCTCAATCCCGGGCAAACGACGCGGCGCAGCCGCATCTGGTGGCGCAACATCCTCGATCAATATGGCGCCGCCGATGTGCTGATCCCGATTGCGCGGCTGCAGTACAGCTATCCTGGTGGGCCCGTGATCGGCCGCTTCTCCGCCCGCTATGGCCCCGACAACAAGTTGATCGGCAGCTTTACGATGCGCGCGCCGACACCGGCTGCGATCCCCGATATGATGGAAAAGGCGGTGGTACAGGTCGACCGGCTCTATTCCGACGCGCTCGCCGCTGGGGTGCTGCGCGCCGACAGCTCGCTGGTGCTGGAACGCGTCGTCAAAGAGGAAGAGCTTGACGAGGCTGCGACGGAAGAGGGCGATGCGGCCATTGCCGAAACCGACGACAGCGTGCCCAGCGACGCGCCGCAAGGGGCGCAGACTTTCTCGATCCAATATGCTTCGCCCGATGTCGCCTCGGTCTCAGCCACCGAACGCGCCGTCGCCGGCATTTCGGGTGTCCAGTCTGCCGCGACCAACAGTCTGGCGCTGGGCGGCACGTCGGTGATGCGCGTCGTCTACCGCGGCGATGCCGATGCCTTGCGCGATGCGCTCGCGTCGCGAGGCTTCTCGGTTCAGATCAGCGGTTCGACCCTGTCGCATTTCCCGCTGATGGCGCGCGCCGTGACCGTGCCCGCGCAGTTCGCTCTGCCGCTCGACTGAGACGG
>JAAUPH010000138.1 GCA_012035435.1 Sphingopyxis sp.
GCGCACCGCCATGTCGTCGCGGCACCGCCGCCATGCGCGAAACCGCCGACACTGGCGCTGCCGTAGCTTTCCGCGCCGAAGCGGGCGTGGTCGGCCGTATCACCGACTGCGGCAACGGCTGGTGCTTGTTCGATGTGAAAGGCCGCCGCGGCTGGATCGCGGCCACAGACATTTGGGGCGATTGAGACCCGTCTCTCGTGCCCGTCGCTTCGTACGGGTACGGCCTCGCTTAAATCAGCTCCACCGCCACTGCCGTCGCCTCACCGCCGCCGATGCACAGGCTGGCCAAGCCGCGGGTCTTGCCATGGCGTTGCAGCGCCGCGATCAACGTCGTGATGATCCGCGTGCCCGATGCGCCGATGGGATGGCCAAGCGCGGTCGCGCCGCCATGGACGTTGATCCGGTCATGCGGGATGCCTAGGTCGTGCATCGCGAACATGGCGACACAGGCGAACGCCTCATTCACCTCGAACAGGTCAACGTCGGCGATGGCCCAGCCTGCTTTGGCAAGGCATTTTTCGATGGCGCCAACCGGAGCCCTGGTGAAATCCTTAGGCTCCTGAGCATGCGCTGCGTGCGCGACGAGCCGCGCGACGGGGGTTTTGCCCTTTGCATCCGCGACCGAGGCGCGGGTTAGCACGACTGCCGCAGCACCATCCGAGATTGAGCTGGACGTCGCCGCCGTAATCGTCCCATCCTTGGCAAAGGCCGGTTTGAGCGTCGGGATTTTGTCGGGACGGCCCTTGCCGGGCGCCTCATCGGTATCGACTATCACTTCGCCGGCGCGAGTTGCGAGGGTGACGGGCGCGATTTCCTTGGCAAACCCGCCCTCGGCGACTGCGGCCTGCGCGCGCTTTAGCGATTCGATAGCGTAGCTGTCCTGCGCGTCGCGCGTTAGTTGATACGCATTGGCCGTGTCCTGTGCAAATGTCCCCATCGCGCGGCCGGCGTCATATGCATCCTCCAGCCCGTCGAGGAACATATGGTCATAGGCCGTATCATGCCCGATCCGTGCCCCTGATCGATGCTTTTTGAGGAGGTATGGCGCATTGGTCATCGATTCCATGCCGCCCGCAACGACGATGTCGACACTGCCCGCGGCAAGCGCTTCGGCGCCCATGATGACCGTCTGCATGCCCGAACCGCACACCTTGTTGACCGTGGTCGCCTGAACCGATTTGGGCAGGCCGGCCTTGATCGCCGCCTGACGCGCTGGCGCCTGACCCAGACCTGCGGGAAGGACGCAGCCCATGTAGATGCGCTCGACATCGCCGCCATCGATCCCGGCGCGTTCGACTGCGGCCTTCACCGCCGTTGCGCCCAAATCGGTGGCTGAGGCATCGGCAAGCGCACCTTGCATGGCACCCATTGGCGTGCGGGCATAGGACAGAAAGACGATGGGATCGGTCATGGCGGTGTCTCCGCGAGAGGGAAAGGGATGATCGGGGATTAGCGCAGTTGCTGCACCTGCGAAAGGGGGGCAGCGGCGGCGTAAACACGTTTCATCTTGCAACCGGGACGGTCGCATGGTCATAACGCGCCAACAAATGACAATCGGGAGAATAACCGTGGCCGCCATCGACCAAGCCGACCGCATGCACCGCGTGCTAGCCGCTCAGCGCGCCAGCTTCACCGCAGCGCTCCCCGAAAGCTTGGCGGTCCGCGCCGATCGCATCGACCGCGCGATCGCGTTGCTGGTCGATCATAAGGATGATTTCGCCAAAGCCGTGAGCCAAGATTTCGGTCATCGTAGCACCGAACAAACGTTGATGACCGACATCATGCCGTCGGTCAGCGCGCTCAAGCACGCCAAGAAACATATGGCGAGCTGGTCGCGCGGCGACCGGCGCAAGCCGACTTTCCCTCTCGGTCTGTTGGGTGCCAAGGCCGAAGTCGTCTATCAGCCCAAGGGCGTTGTCGGCGTTGTCGCCCCATGGAATTTCCCCGTCGGCATGGTGTTCGTGCCGCTGGCGGGCATCCTCGCGGCGGGCAACCGCGTGATGGTCAAGCCTTCGGAATTTACCGAAGGCGTCTCGGATCTGATGGCCAGCCTCGTCCCGACATATTTTGACGAGAGCGAAATGGCGGTTTTCACCGGTGACGCCGACGTCGGCATCGCTTTTTCCAAGCTCGCTTTCGATCATCTGATCTTCACCGGCGCGACCAGCGTGGGGCGGCACATCATGCGCGCTGCTGCTGACAATCTGGTGCCGGTAACGCTCGAACTGGGCGGCAAGTCCCCGACCTTCGTTGGCAAATCGGCAAATCTTGCGCAGGCCGGTGAGCGCATCGCACTGGGCAAGATGATGAATGCCGGGCAAATCTGCCTAGCGCCCGACTATCTGCTGGTCGCGAAGGATCAGGAAAGCGCGGTGATCGACAGCGTCACTACAGGCGTGACCAAGCTTTATCCGACCTTGCTTACGAATGATGATTACACCTCGGTCGTCAACGGCCGCAACCGGGCGCGACTGCAAAGCTACCTTGACGACGCCCGCGAAAAGGGTGCCGAGCTCATCGAGGTCAATCCGGGCGGAGAGGCATTTTGCGAGCAGCAATGGCAACAAAATGCCGCTTACCATCATTCGCAACCCGACCGACGATATGAAGGTCATGCAGGAAGAAATCTTCGGCCCCATCCTGCCGGTCAAAACCTACACCCATATCGACGATGCGATCGACTATGTGAATGCGCATGATCGTCCGCTCGGCCTCTATTATTTCGGCAACGACAAAAGCGAGGAAGACCGCGTGCTGACCCGCACCATTTCGGGTGGCGTCACGGTGAACGACGTCCTCTTCCACAATGCGATGGAAGATTTGCCTTTCGGCGGTGTCGGACCGTCAGGCATGGGCAATTACCATGGCTTCGACGGCTTCAAGACGTTCAGCCATGGCAAGGCCATCTATCGCCAGCCCAAGCTGGACGTGGCGGGGCTGGGCGGATTCAAACCGCCTTACGGCGCCACGACGCACAAAACATTGGCGCGCGAACTCAAGAAATAGCTTGGCAAGCCGCGCCCGTTCGCATTGGGGCGGCGTCCGCAGTGCCCCTGTGGTGAAATTGGTAGACGCGCCGCACTCAAAAGCAATTCAAAAACTTTTGAGATCCAGAAAAACCGTGCAAATACGTCGGTTTTCAGCCACATTTCTCGCCAGATGATCTAGCGCACTGCTAGCACAAAATGGCATCGGATGTTGCGATGACGACACGGCATCTCTGCTGGACAACAAGGTTCAGCTCTACATGCGGCCCAACAGCCCGCACTGGCAATGCGCCTGTTCGGTTGCCGGAAAACAGCGCCGGACTTCGACCAAAGAGGAAAGCCTGTCTCGCGCCAAGGATGTCGCGCGTGACTGGTATCTCGGCTTGATGGGGAAATACCGTTCCGGTGAGTTGAAGGAAGGCATGACCTTCCGAACGGCAGCGGAGCATTTCGTCAAGGAGTTCGAGGTCATTACCGAGGGTGAGCGTAACGAGAAATATGTTGATAGCCTTGCGATGCGCCTGCGCGTTCACCTGCTTCCATTCATGGGTGACAAGGTTGTGACGGAGATTACTCCCGGCGTGGTTCAGGAATATCGCGTTCACCGGATGACGTCGCGGATCGACAAGAAGACTGGCCTGCCCAAGCTGCCATCGCGGTCAACGATGCACCACGAGATTATCGCCATGCGGCACGTCCTAAAAACCGCGAACCGCCACGGATGGCTTCCTTATTTGCCTGACATCTCGGCCCCCTATAAAATGTCCGGCAAGATCGCGCATCGAGCATGGTTCTCACCAGATGAGTATAAGACCTTTTACAAGGCCACGGGCGAACGCGCCAAAAATCCGAAAAAGGAGCGCTGGCGGACGGCTTGCGAGGATTTGCACGATTATGTGCTGTTCATGGTCAACAGCGGCCTTCGCCCCGATGAAGCCAAACGCATCGAGCTGCGCGACATCGAGATTGTTGCCGATGGGCCGGGGCATGAGGAAATCCTTCACATCGCCGTGCGCGGTAAGCGTGGCGGCGGCTATTGCAAGACGATGCCGGGTGCGGTGTTTCCGTTCAAGCGGATGAAGGAGCGGCACGGCCTCGAACCGAACCAGCTCCTGTTCCCAAAATCCAGCGGGAGCTATTTAACACGTTGCTCCACGAACTCGGCATGAAGCACGACCGTGAGGGTAACCCATGCACCAGCTACAGCTTGCGACATACCTATATCTGCTTCCGGTTGATGGAGGGAGCCGACATCTACCAGATTGCGAAAAACTGCCGAACAAGCGTCGAGATGATCGAGAAATACTATGCTTCGCACATCAAGAACATGCTTGATGCTTCGGCGATCAACGTGAGGCGCGCCAGATAAGGCGAGCATTCGCAAGGCCGATCATTTTTGTTGCAATAGTCCATCAAATCAGTTGGCTAAAATCAATTCGCCGTCTATGAACTTCCTATGCGTGCCCCCGTGGTGGAACTGGTAGACGCGCCGCACTCAAAATGCGGTTCCGAAAGGAGTGCCCGTTCGATTCGGGCCGGGGGCACCATCATTTGAAGCGAGCAAAAATAGCCCGGAACCGGGCTTTGCAGCGCGCTCCCCTTGGGTGAAATACACCGAACGGGCATCGCCCCAAATCTTGCGAAATGACGGTCGAACGCCTGTCATGCTGGCCACCAGAATCCCGGACGGGATTCGGCCATCGCTCGACGCTCTCACAATGCGGCGCGTCCGCCGCCCCGCAATTCATTGTCCCTGCTACCGAGCCGTCAGAACTCGGTGACAATCGCATCCTCCTCCGCTAGTCATTCACGATCTCTGGCCGCAGCCGTGCGATACCCGGAAATCATTGATCGAAGGCATCCCAAAGGATGTAGGAAAATAGCGTAGAATGAACGCCGTAGAAATTGAAGAAGCAGTATCGGAACTTGCAAGCAAGCCCTTTGATCGGGCCGATTTCGCGTATCAATTCTAGCCGCTTTTGGAAACAAGGAAACCACCATAAAGCGGCTTCGCGGCGTGAGTGGTACTGGCGGTGGTTCGAATGCCTCGGATGTTCCTGGCGGCATTCTCCAGCGTAACAACATTCATTTGGCGACATGCGCGGCGGGTGAGGTTGACGCGACCTTGAAGGCGTTGCGCGACAGCCCTAAAACGGTATCCGCCAAAGCCAAATTCATCCTCGCCACCGATGGTGAGACGCTACAGGCGGAGGACGTCACCAGCGACGATCCGCCCATCGCATGTGAGTATGCCAAGTTTCCCGATCACTTCGGATTCTTCCTGCCGCTGGCAGGCATCACCACCGTCAAGCAAATCCGCGAAAGTTCGTTCGACATTCGCGCTACGGGACGGCTCAACAAGCTCTATGTCGAGCTGCTGAAAGACAACCCCGAATGGGCGACAGCCGAGCGCCGACCTGACATGAACCATTTCATGGCGCGGCTGATCTTCTGCTTTTTCGCGGAGGATACCGACATCTTCAACGGCACCGGCCTGTTCACCGCGACGACCGATCAGATGAGCGAGCGCGATTCGTCGAACACGCATGACGTGATCGGTGAGATGTTCCGCGCGATGAATACCAAGATCGCCGACCGCGCCGATGCGAAATTGCCGCGCTGGGCCGACGTGTTCCCCTATGTGAACGGCGGGCTGTTTTCGGGCAGCACCGATGTTCCGCGTTTCAGCAAGATTGCGCGATCCTACCTCATCAACATCGGCAGCCTCGATTGGAAAAAGATCAACCCCGATATTTTCGGCAGCGTGATCCAGGCCGTTGCCGATGATGAGGAGCGCGGCGCGCTCGGAATGCACTACACCAGTGTCCCGAACATCCTGAAGGTGCTGAATCCGCTGTTCCTTGATGACCTGCGCGCGCAGTTGGAGGAAGCGGGCGACAACGGGCGCAAGCTGCTCAATCTTCGCAACCGCATGGCGAAAATCCGGGTTTTCGATCCGGCCTGCGGCAGCGGCAATTTTCTTGTGATCGCTTACAAGGAAATGCGGGCGATTGAGGCGGTGATCAATGCGCGGCGTGGCGAGGAAGAGCGGCGCAGCGACATTCCGCTCACCAATTTTCGCGGCATCGAGTTGCGAGACTTCCCGGCGGAGATTGCGCGCCTCGCGCTGATCATCGCCGAATATCAGTGCGACGTGACCTATCGCGGGCAGAAGGAGGCATTGGCCGAATTGCTCCCGCTGAACGCGCAAAACTGGATCACCTGTGGCAATGCGTTGCGGCTCGATTGGCTGAGCATCTGCCCGCCGACAGGCACCGGCGTGAAGTTGCACGGCAACGACCTGTTCAACACGCCGCTGGATCAGGCGCAGATCGATTTTGAGAATGATACGGAAGAAACATATGGACACCTCGAAGAACCCGTCCATTTTGGTAGGATACTGCTTACGCGGCGTCTGACGGCGTGATTTCACGCCCTTTGGCGGGCTTTTGGTCTGATTTCCGTTGCATTCAGGCCTTTGCAGGACCTGT
>JAAUPH010000139.1 GCA_012035435.1 Sphingopyxis sp.
TTGCTCTAACAAGTTTATTAAGCAGTTGTGGCGGCTATCCTCGCTTGCTCAACTTTCCGTTCGATCCAGGAGGACGAAGTTTAAATAGTCGCAATTTAGAATTAACCCCCCAAATTGCTGCGCCTTACATCGTTTTTACCTCGGATCGCAATGGTTCTCAGGATATATATTTATTCGACGCTCGCACTCGTCGATTAATCGATTTGCCTGGACTTAATTCTCTTGACGAAATTGCTTCTCATCCGTCGATTTCTGAAGATGGTCGCTATGTTGTTTTGCCGGAAGCCGTCAGGGACGAACGAATATTTATCTCTATGACAGAGAAACGCAGCAAAAACGTAATTTGACCGACAATTTACCAGCAGAAGTCCGAAATCCTTCGATTAGCGCTGATGGTAGTAAAGTTGTTTATGAAATTGCCAAAAACGGACAATGGGATATCGTCGTTTGCGATCGCGCCGGACAACCTTTAAATCAGTGAACAGCGATCGTAATTTAATCAAAAAATATTTATAAAACTTTAGAAAGCAAGTGCGATCGCAGTTTTTGTTTATCTAAATGGAACTACCTATGTCAAATCCTAATTCTAAAATTGAAGCACAAGAACTAACTTCGCTACCAAAGTCTCAAATGACTGAGAAACAAGGATTTTTTGCTATTATTGCTGCGGGCTTAGGACAAGCAATAGAAGAGGCAACTGCCCAGACAGGAAAAGCCGTCGCAGATACCACCGCTAACTTAGGAGTCGCGATCGCTACAGCCGCTTCTGAGATGGGGAAAGCTGTTGCCCAAACTGCTGCTAGTGCAGGGGAAGCGATCGCTAATGAGAGAGAGCCAGGCTTGAATTCGTGGTCTGAAACAGTTACTAATGTTGGGATGGCTATTGAAACTATCGCGTCTCAAACAGGCAAAATAGTTGCAGACACCTCTGTTAGCGTTGGAAACGCGATCGGAAGTTCGACCGCTCAAGCCGGTCAGGTAGTCGCTCAGTCCGAGGTTTATGTAGGTGGAAACTATCGGTACTCCCGAATCCCAAACCAAACTTCAAGAACTTGGAAGCAGCCTAATTGGAGCTAGTGTTGGGGAAGTCGTTGGCGGCTCGGTTGGCGGCGTTGCTGCGGGATTAGTTATGGGGCCTGCTGGGGTAGTTTTGGGGACTCAGATCGGGAGTGTAATCGGGTTTACCATTGGCTCGCAACTCGGCGAAGAGGCGATCCGGCAAGCCAACCAACCCCAGGAGAGCAATACCTCTAGCGAACCACTAGGGCAACAACTTCAATCTACACTGCAAAGACGAGGCGGTGAAATCGTTGGGGAAGCAGTGGGAGGTCTTGCAGGCGGGGTAGCAGGTCGAATTGTTTTAGGCCCTGCTGGTACTGTATTTGGCTCGGTAGTGGGGCAGGCAATTGGCGGACAGTTAGGCGAAGATGCAGCCCATCAACTCAACCAACGAGAAGCGACAAAATCTCCGTCAGCTTCCGATCCGGCAGTAGGAACTTGGTTAGGAAATACGACTAGTAAATTTATCGGCGAGACTGGTACTGCCGTCATCGGCGTGTCCTTGGGGGATCCTCTCAGAAGCCGAAGTCTTTCCCGGGCGGAGGCGGAGCCGGGATCTTCACCTTCTCACGGGTCGGGGTTGGCGGCGGAGGCGGGATCGACAATCACCGCGTCGCCCCAACCTAGATTGTAAAGAAGGCCGCCCACGGCGCGTGACAGGGTGATCTGCACTGTTGCGGGGTCAACCACCGTGACGGCGGTGATGCCGTCAAACAGTGCCTTTTGCGCATTGGTGGAATCGGCGGCCATGGCGCGGTCGATGGAGAATTTCACATCGTCGGCGGTGAAATCGGCGCCGTCATGGAATTTGACGCCGGCGCGCAGCTTGAAGGTGTAGGTCAGGCCGTCTTCGGAGATTTCCCAGCTTTCGGCGAGGCCCGGCACCACTTCGCCGCGCGCATTGATGCGGGTCAGCCCTTCGAACAGATTGGCATAGGTCACTTCGTCGATGGCGGCCGCAGCGCCGGCGGTGGGATCAAGATGTGGCGGCTCCAGCGCGATGCCGAGCGACAAATCGGTGCGCGGGGCGGCAAGCGCGCTGAGCGAACTTGCGCACAAGGCCGCGACAACCAAAGCGAGGGAAAAAGGTGATGTGGTTTTTCATTGGCGCGCTCCCGGTGATGCAAGGCCAGACTTAAGCAGGAAAGACATTGATTGTCAGCCGCTTTTCAGCGAGCTTTCACGGGCAGCCAACAAAGCGCGTATGGAGTTGTTGATATGGTGCTGACAACGCCGGAAGTCGTGGCCCTGCTGGGTGCAGGCATTTGCGGGTGCCTTGCGACAGCGTTCACATTGCAGGCCATATCGGGCCGGTCCGCTTGGGTGGTGGCGGGCAATTGGCGCAAGCATGTCTGGTCGATCATTTTTGCCAGCCCACTGATATTGCTGGATAATATTCCGGTTCCAGGTGTTGGTGGCATCATGCTGTCATTGCTCTGGCTCGGGCTGGCGCCGACACTGGCGTCAAAATTGTATTTCGGGCCCAAGGACGCGCCATGGCAAAGGCTGTTCACGCTGCATTTCGCTTACGCCTTTGCGGCGCTGGCGGTGTTTCTGATCATCCAGAATGGCATGCTTCAGCTTTTGGCATGAAGCAGCGACAATAGCGCCATGCCCATCACTTTGGCCGCGGCGACCATGTCATCAATCCCGACCCATTCATCGGGGCGGTGCGCCAGATCCAGAATGCCGGGGCCATAGGCGATGCAATTGTGCATGTGCCCGATGCGGGCAATGTGTTTCTGGTCATAAGTGCCCGGCGAGATCACATATTCAGCCGACCGGCCAAGGATGCGGCGGATGCCCTCGGCAATAGCGCGCGCCACGGGCGCATCCTGCTCGGTCATCAGAGGTTGCACCTCCATGATGTCGCGGATGGCGTATTCAAACTTTGGCCGCTCCCATGTCAGGCGGTCCAGAATGTCGGTCACCTCGCGCTTGACGGCCTCGATCGGCTCTTCAATCAGGAAGCGTCGGTCGATCACCATGTGGCAGGAATCCGGCACATTGGGCGAGGGCAGGCCATCAAAATCATCGCTCTGGCCGCCATGGATGGCATTGATATTGAGCGTGGATTGGCGCGCGCCTTCGGGCACCACCGGCATGGCGGTGCGCTTGAGCGCAAGGGCCGGGAACAGGTCGCGCTCAAACGCTTGCAGCACCGCGCCCATGTGGCGCACGGCGCAATCTCCCAGAAAAGGCATGGAGCCATGAGCGATTTCGCCCTTGGTTTCAATTTCCGCCCACCACACACCCCGATGGCCAAGGCAGATGCGTTCCTTGTTCAGCGGTTCAGGGATGATCACATGGTCGACGCGGGGTTTTGAAAAATAGCCCTGCCGGGCGAGGTACGCGACGCCGCCAAAGCCACCGGATTCCTCATCCACCGTTCCAGAGATTTCGATGGCGCCGGCAAACACCGGATGCTCAATCAGAAACGCCTCAACCGCAATGATGCTGGCGGCAAGGCCGCCCTTCATGTCGCATGCACCACGGCCATAGACGCGGCCATCGCGGATGATTCCGGCAAACGGGTCGAGCGTCCAGTCATTGCCGGCTCCACCACATCAATGTGGGAATTGAAGTGCACGGTTTGGCCCGGCTGGCCGCCCTCACGCCTGCCGATGACATTGATACGCGGGTAAGCATCGCTGTCGCCCGGCGTGCCGTGGGCGCGAATGAACTCGATGGCAAAGCCCAGCGCCTTGAGCCGTTCGCCGACAAAGGCCGCGCACGGCCCATAGGCATCGCCGGGCGGGTTGACCGTCGGAAAGCGGATCAGCGCCGCCGTCAATTCGGCGACATCATCTCTCATCTCATCGATGCGCCTGATCAGGCGTTCGCTTGCAGGAGTTTGTCATAGCTCGCTCATTTGGTGCGCTGACCAGATGGATCGCGCAGTCGTGATCAGACCATGGACGCAAGGCGGGTTGCAAGCGGGCAAATATTGACCAAGGGTTGATGTGTTGCTGAAAACGCTGCCATAATCATTGTGCTGATCTTAGTGTTGATGTGGGAGACTGGTTGTCGGGCGCAACTTGATCGCCGGCATTTTGGGGGACACGATGCTCCGTGTTTTGAAAATCTGGGTGCTGGCCGGCCTGATGGCGCTCAGTGCCAATGTGGCATCGGCTGCGCAGTTGACCGTGCGGGTCGACATTTCCAAACAGGAAATGGTGGTGTCGCATCAGGGCGACGTTCTGCATGTCTGGAAGGTTTCAACCGGTCGCAGCGGCTATCGCACACCCAGCGGCAGTTGGCGGCCAGGGCGCATGCACAAGACTTATTTCTCCCGCAAATATGACAATGCGCCCATGCCCTATGCCATTTTCTTCACCGGCGGTTATGCCGTGCATGGCACCAATCACGTCAAGGCGCTGGGGCGGCCGGCCTCGCATGGCTGTGTGCGGCTGCAGACACGCAATGCGGCCACCTTGTTCTCGCTGGTTCGGCAAGTCGGGCGGGGCAAGACCCGCATTATTGTGCAGCAGTAGGCGCGGATGGTTTTCTGGCGCGGCGGCTCGGCATTTCCGGCATCAGCCAGCGCTTGTGAAACCACATCCATTGGCCAGGGTGGGCGCGCACCCAGCCTTCAACCTTGTCGTTGATGGCTTGGGTCAGAGCCAGCGTATCAATCCGGCCTTTGGCATCATGCGGAACCGGCATGCGGTTTTCGAGTGTCAGCCGGTAGCGGCCACCGGGCAGGCGAATGCAATAGGCGGGATAGATGTCGCATTCAAACTGGCGGGCGAGCTTGGCCAGCAGCGGATTGGTCATACAGGGCGCGTCAAAGAAGGTGGTTTCAAGCCCGGTGGCAATCCGCTGATCGACCAGCACGCCGATTGAGCCATTCTGCTCCAGCACCCGCGCCAGATTGATCGCCGCCCCGGCCTTGGATGGCACAAGATGGCCCCATGCGGGTTGAACGCGCCGACAATACGCGGTTGGCGACATAGGGGTTTGACGGCGGCTTGAACATGGCCGTCACTTCCAGCCCGAATGTTGCGGCGGCGATGGGCAGCAGTTCAAAATTGCCCAGATGGGCAGTAAAGAAGATGTGCGGCTTTTTCTCGTCGCGCAGGCGGTCAAAGATCTCCGCGCCGACGACTTCAATCCTTCCCACATCGGGCTTTGCAGGGTCGTAGTCGAAGATATCGTCCAGAAACACATATTCACCGGCAAGGCGGGCCATGTTGTCCCACATTTCAAGCGCGATGGCTTGCCGTTGGGTTTCGCTCAATTCGGGCATGGCCAGCGCCAGGTTGCGCAAGGCCACCTTGTGGCGGCCAAGAAGAGGGCCAATGCGCCGCGCAAGCGCCGCCAGCACATTCATGGCGCGGTGCACGGGCAGCAGCCTGATCAGCGCCAGCGCGCCGAAAACCAGTTGGGCCTGCATCCAGAAGACGGCCTTGCGACCGGATGCAAGGGTGCGCAATGTGCCTGGGCGCATGATGGCCTAGCCTGAAACGCGCAGGATGATTTTGCCGAACACATTGCGGGTTTCCATGGCCGACAATGCGTCGCCGATGGTATCCATGGTCACTTCACGGTCAATGACCGGCGCGACAATGCCCTGGGCCATTTTTTCCATGGTGTCGGCCATGTTGCGCATGCTGCAACCGAACGAGCCGATCAGCCGCAATTGCTGCTGGAACAATTGCATCAGGTTGATATCAGCCGACACACCCGAGGTGGACCCGCAAGTGACCAGCCTTCCGCCGCGCTTGAGGCACAGCATCGAGCCGGGAAATGTGTCCTTGCCGACATGCTCGAAGACCACGTCGACGTGCTGCACCGGCCGTTGAGGTCTGGTGTCGTCGCCGATTGGTACGGCGTCCATCCCGGCGACTTCCCGGATGCGATCGATCTCGTGGTTGCAATGGTCCGCCGACGGGCACCCTCGGCGGTCGAATCGGCATGGTGAAGGCACTGAACCTCGGCTGCACGCTGAGGCGCTCGTCGTGCTGGATGAGATTGGGCGCGATCGAGCCGGGGACGAACTCGGAGTAATCATCAATCGTGGCGAGAAACAGATTCAGCGATCGCTCCATCAGCACGCGAACGGCGAACTCCTTGGCATCTTTTGGATTCACCGTGATCTGCCACCTTTGCCGTCCCAGGGGTAATTCGTCTTTTGCACCATCTCGACGTCCGTCCCGACCACGTCTTCCACCTGGATCGTGCCGCCCTTGGCCTGATATTCGAGCATGGCGACCATGTCGCGCTCGTCGCTGAAATCCATGTTCACCTGCACCGTCGCGGTGCGGAACATCATGTCGAGCCCGCGCCGCCCGCGTGTCGCATGTAGCGTGCCATGATGCGGTAGCGCTCCTTCGGCATTATCGGCGTCTCGGCAAGCGTCCATTTCGGCGAGAAGCCGATGCCAAGGAAGCCAATG
>JAAUPH010000140.1 GCA_012035435.1 Sphingopyxis sp.
GCCGGGTTTATCCAGAACTGGTCGCTTCCGCTTTCATTGCCGGCAGGTAGCAGGCTTACTACGCAAGTGTCAGTCCAGCACCGCGCTCAGTCGGAGAATGCCTCGCAGATTCTCAATCGTGATCGGGCCGAGACAAGCGACAGCTTCGGGATTGCAACGAGTGTCGGGCTCATGCCGTTCAGAGATGCGACCATTGATGCTACGCTCGCGTATAGCTCGGACGCGAGCGCGAGTGCTTCAGAGTTCTTCGGTCCGTTCCAATCAACCGGTGCAGCGTTTGGTACGCTCGTCGCTCAGCAACAGGAGTCGTTTTCGGCCACCCTCGTGGCCTCGGCGCGGCTGTCGCCGAGCTTGAGCCTTTCCGGCACCTACACTGATACGACGGCAAGTCTGATTTCACGCTTCGGTATTCCGGTCTTTGGTTCTCCCCTTGGGCCTACCAGCGAGCAGCTCGAAGAGTTGCGCCGCAGTTCCTTCCGCTTACGAGCAGCCTATCTGACACTGCGGTATTCGCTCTCTGCAGGTCGTCCGCCTGGCTCAATCGGTGTCCGGACTTATCCCGTCGGTGGTGTTGGCAATCTTGAGGGATGGGTATTTCTCGATGAGAATGGCAGCGGGGCGCGGGATCCTACCGAAGTCGGCGTTTCCGATATCATCGTCATTCTTGATGGCGTTCAGGCGGTCCGCACTGACGGATCGGGTCGCTATCGCTTCGATGGGATTGCGGACGGTCCGCACCGGATAGCCGTTAACACCGACAACCTTCCCTTGCCCTGGTTTATTGAAACACCAGGTGAGGGCCGCTTTGGACGACCCTTTGCTAAGGTTGTCGAAATCGGGGTCCGGGCAACAACAAATCTCGATATCGCTGCGACGCGGCGCTAGTGCAGGCGGTTCTAGGAGCAGGCCCCCGGTGAGATCGTGTCCCACGGCGTGGTGTAGCACATCGCACCCGTTCCAACTCCAACGGGCCCCGAGTATCTTCAAGACAGGTGCGGCACGGCATGTTGGGATTTGGCTGAGCGGATGGAAAGCTTGACCAAGCATGCTCTTCGTACAGCTTGCCCTGCAGCGGCTGCGTTTTAGGAGTCACCCGCCAAGTTGAAACCCCGCGAGGGCCGCTATGTGCAAACATACCAATCGGAGAGGAAAAAGCCCGGAGCCTATAAAAAATTTCAACATCTGAGACATCTGGGGTCAATCTGGTGGCAAGGTCTTCCATTCGAACCGCGCGATTGCATGGCGTACAACCTTGTTTATGGCTTCATCTGAAAAGAATCCGCCGGGGATCAAGCAACGGTCAATCAAAACACGGCGGAATGCTGCAAACGTCTCAAGGTCCGGAGGTGTTGCATCGACCCAGAACCGATCCAGTCCTTCCTGGAACGTTAATTGCGGCAAATCATAGATGGCATTGCCTAAAACGACCACAGGCAACCCCTTTGCAAGGCCTAATGTACCGCTTGTGCTGTTTATTGTGACCATGCCCATAGCGCGATCCGCCACCGTTTCGATGTCTCCCCATGCAAGATAGTCCACTCTGTCGTTAACGCCTGCGCGGGTTGCCAGATCGCTGGTTTCCTGCGCCCAGTCCCGCACACCGTTATCGAGAGGATGTTCCTTGACGACCAAGCGCACGCCGGGCGGCGCGTGTGTGGCAAAAGACTCAATCACCATCTTCAGCGCATCTGCGACGCCTGCAAAGGGGGAGTGCAACCTGATTTGTGCATCGGAATCGAGCTGCAGCGGGAACAGGAAATAGCTGCTGTCAGACGTTGCCAGCGTTTCAATCAACCGGCTTGCATCCCGTTGCCGATCCACTCGATGATTCGAGCTTGCGAGCCCAGCCCGCACCTTCGACAAGCGGGTGCCAGGGCCTGTGATTGGTCCAGCCCGTATAACGCCACCGGGTCAGAACATCGGATGCATTGTAGATCAGGCCTTGTACGGCGCGGCGCCGAAACGACGAGGGTACGCGCTCATGTTCTGGCAAAGGCTCGAGGGTGGCTGCGGTCGTGCGATACCACTGCGGATCGCGGGGAAGCGAACTGTGCCCGTTGACGCCCCCTAGCTCCATGGTCACCCAGTCTGGGCGAATATATCCTTCCTCGAAGACCCAGGCCCGCACATTCTCGGCTCTGCAAACATCAAGAGCCAAAGCGTGGTGGTCCCGACAATCCCCGAACAGCATGATATCGGTGATCTGCTTCTCGCTCAGCATTCCCCGCAAAGCATCGGGCCAATCGGCGAGGCTTCCAAGATAATCAATGGCGTTAGGCAGGCGCCAGTACAGCCTGTCACCGCCATTGAAATTGACCTTGAAAACCTCGTGGCCTGCGGCGCGCAGCCCTTTCCCCAGATTCCTGAAGAAGGGCCCCATCAGGCCTTGAAGCAGCATCACTCGGCGAGGTTGCATCAAGGGCCCGCTCACATGCTGTGATGACAGATTGGGCAAGCTACCCAGTTTTTGGCCTGTAGCCATAACACTTCCAGAATTTGATCAATAGGGGGTGTCCCTAGTCTCGAGGAATGCCCGGTGTCGAGGTGCTGGAGCGGATTTCATTTTCGATCTCAACCGATTTCGCTAATAAATCCGTATGGCGCTGCCGACTCTGACCCGATCGTCGACCCCAGCGGCGGCCTCCCTTGAAGCGGGAACCCTCGCGGCTCTTTACGAGGTCACCGCGGCTCAAATTGCATCAAATCGACAGCAAGGGATTTGAGGTGGTTGATCCACTGATCATGTCGCTGCTCTTTGGTGGCCTCATCGGAATTGATGGCTTTGCCCGAACGGCGGAACAAGGCGTGTGGCGGTCAAGAGGATGGGAAGGAACGGCTGTCCTGCTTGGCGCAGGATCTTTACTGCTGGCGATCTGCACTCTCCTGACTGGGGCTTGGGTGCCATCTCTCCTCCTTACCCTTGCCTCGGCAACCATCTTGACACTCGGCTCCAACATCAAGCGCCAAGTTCTTGGCGAACCTCTGGTCTTCACGGACTTGGCGCTAATCGGAGCCATGTTCCGGCATCCTCAGTTCTACCTTTCGGCATTGAAGCTCTGGCAACGGATTGCCTTGCCCTTGGTGATTTCGGCCTTGCTTGGCATTCTTGTCCTGTTCTCTAAGCCTGACTTGCAAATCAGAATTGACGCCATTGGTCTTGTATTGGTTTTAGCTGTCTTGCTGGCCGGCCTGCTGAGGCTTTCGCTTTGGCGCGACCTATCGGCATCGCCAAACATTGATCGCGATGTGCGCAAGCATGGTCTGATCGCTACCCTGCTGGTTTATTGGAGCCTCTGGCGCCGCGCAGAACCCTTGTGGGCTGCTCCGTCACTGCCTTTTCGAGGTGAAGCCGACCAGCTGGTATCATCATCCAGTGTGAGTCTTTTGCTGACCCTATGGTGCTCTTTCCAGAGCACGGCACAGCCCTTCCGGGCCTAGGGAGGCGCGAGATATCAGCTGGCAATCGGGGCGCCTGATGGTTTCTGGTTTTGGTGCCTATACCATGCGGACCGAGTTCGGCGTCCTGTTCGGGATTCCAGAGGATGTCCTTGGCGTGCGCCGGTTTGATCCTTTCCTTTCCGCTGACAGCATGACGGATTGGGCGCTGCCCAACCGGCTTGAACGCGACAAGTGGGACACGATCTTCGTGCATCCTCATGATTTGCGGTTCTACGGTAGAGAAAGACTGATGCCTGCAGCTGGTTTTGATACCATCGTTGGGGAGGATGCCTTTGACCCGCCTGACGCAAACGACGGTCGGTATATTTCAGATGCCGCATTGTGTGACAGGTTGCTCGAGCTTGCACAAACCAGAGAGGGGCCAACCCTGATTTATGCTGTGTCGATCGAAAACCATGGGCCTTGGGCGGCGGACAGCAGTGGGAGCGCTGAAGGCAGCACGGCGGCCTATCTGCGGCTCTTGGAGCGCAGTGATGCCATGCTTCTCCGGCTCGTCGAAGACCTGCCGAAGCTGGAGCGGCCCGTCGTTCTGTGTTTTTTTCGGCGATCACCGCCCCAGCATTCCTCTCGTGAGCCTGCCCGGGAGTGAGCGACATACACCTTATGCCATCATCCGGCTCCGAAACGACGGGACACCGGATAAGGATGCCCGCCCCTCTGTAGATCTGACCCCTGCCGAGCTTCACATGGCACTGCTGGATGCGATAAGTTCACCGTGAGGGTAGAGAACGAAGGAGCCGATCTTTGATGAAGCGCGGAAGAATGTGGCCAATCCACCTGAGCGCGAGAAAATAGCCCGGCGTCACAAGTTCCGCCCTCCTCTCAGCAGTGGCCGCTATGCTGCGACGTGCCACGAGGTTGGCAGAAATTTCGCCTGGTCTTGCGTAGCCATAGAGCTGGTGATTTTTGCCGGCCGAGAAAAAACCCGGGGATATCAGTGTAACGCTCACGCCATGGGGCCTGAGGGCGATCCTGATGGCTTCGGCAAACAGCGACAGCCCGCATTTGCTGCTGGCATAGCCCGCTGCCAATGGGAGGGGGTGGGTTGCAGCCGCTGTTCCTGCGATAGCGATGCGCCCTTTCCCGCGGCGCGCCATGCGCTCGCCAAGTTCGACCGCCAAAGCGGCGGGTGCCAGATAATTAACGTTTATCAGCCTGGCAACCTGAGACGGGCTTTCCACGATGCGGCCGGGTTCTAGCGTGTCCCCCGCGCCTGAAACAAAGAAAGCGCAGTCCAAGGGGTCCTGTTCGTCATCCTCAATCAATGCCGCAATGGCGGCTTGGGCATCAAACAGGTCGATTGACCGTGTCTGGACCTCGACCGAGGTTCGCTCGCACTGGTCGGCAAGAATGGCCAGTTTCTGGCGATCACGCCCCCAAAGGAGCAGCCGGGCGCCCTGTTGGGCGAGTTCACGTGCGAGATGTCCACCCAGATTGCCGGAGGCGCCGCAAATGAGAATGCGCTGCCCGGCAAAAGCATGCTCTGCATGATATGTTGGTCGCACAAGGCTGGAGGGCATATCTTGCATTCCGACTGATTGCGGGCCTCTGACCGCTTTGACCCCAAGGGTATGGTCTACAGGCCTGAGGGTTGAACGAAAGGCCAAGCATGTCTGAGTGGCCTACATTTCAGTGCTTGGGCTTGGAACAAGCCTGCGCTGGCTTCTGCAATCTTCTCACAGCTGTCTTCTAGGTAGTCCTGCGAAGGCAATTGCGGAACCAGACGTTTATCGGGCTGTGCAAAGACGAGTCGTGAAGGCGGTCCACCATGTTGCCAAGAACCAAACCCGGCGCCGCGCTTTGAAGAATGGCGCTAACATGTCATCTAATTTTGCCGATATATTTGCTAAAAGGTTGCGGGCCAGTGACAGATCATCGTGCAAACAAGGGGATGGACCGCAAACCCCTTGACTTTGCCCGAGCGCGGGGGATGGGTCTAAGCATGTCGCAATCAGTCTTTCCCCGGAAACGCGTCAGGCTTTTCGGCAATCCCCTTCTCGAAGCGCTCACGGTCATTTCGGCACCGGTATTCATTGCAATCTGGGCTGGGGCGCTTCCTGCGATTCTGATCTGCGCACAGCTCTATGCCCCGACGGCCTGGGCTCCGTTGCTTGTCCTGTGCGGCGTCGTTGGCTGGACGGTCACCGAGTACGCGCTGCACCGTTTCATCTTCCATTTCGATGCGAATGCGGAAGTGCTCAAGCGGATCATCTTCATCATTCATGGCAACCACCATGCCGATCCGAATGATCCGCTTCGCAATCTCATGCCGCCCATCGTGAGTCTCCCGGTCGGTGGATTGATCTGGGCAGGATTGGTGAGTTTCGCCGGGCCGGCGGGCACATGGTGCTTTCTGGGCTTTATGTCGGGATATGTCGCCTATGATTTGGTTCATTTTGCCTGCCACCAGTGGCCCATGAAGGGAAGGTTCGCACGGATCCTCAAGGTCCACCATATGCGCCACCATCATCTGCACGCGCACGGCAATTATGCAATTACGGGCATGGTCTGGGACCGCCTATTGGCAACGCGGATAGGAAATCGCCGGGAGCGGGTTTAAGCCGTTTCCTTCGTGAACTTGGGCTACCAGACTTACCATTTGGGGCAACACAACAAGATCGGGGTGTATCTTATGGGCATGGTTTGTTCCATACCCCCAGCCAACCAGGCAGACCGCCAATCCGGCAGCCCTGGCAGTTTCCACATCAATGATCGAATCTCCGCAGAAGATTGTCTCGTGAGGGTTCGCCGCCAGCGCGCCGAGGGCGAGCTTGGCGACCGTCGGATCCGGCTTGCGCGGGCGATGCGGCATGCTGCCGAAAATTGCCCGGAAGTGCTTGGTCATATCAAGGTCGCTGAGGATCTTCTCGCAAAGGAACTGGGGCTTGTTGGAACAGATTGCCATCGAGACGCCCGCATCATAAGCGCTTCAAGGGTTCTACGGCGTACCCCGGAAAAGGGCCAGGGGTAGGGGAGGGGTCGTGGGATGGGT
>JAAUPH010000141.1 GCA_012035435.1 Sphingopyxis sp.
CAAATGGATAAAGGGCACATCGAGCGCGGGCTTGTTCGCAGCCGCAGCCGCCATGACGAGCTGGGCGCGGGCGAGCGCGAGCCGGTTCCCACGCGAAGGGCACACCAAGCTGTGCGGAAAAATCGCCGCCGCCGAACATCAGCATCGCGACCGATGGATCGGCGGCGATGGCATCGGCCGCGCGCAGCCCGGCGACCGTTTCGATTAACGGGACGAATTTCGCGCCGACATCGCCGAGCACCGCGCGAAGCTGCGCCATCTCAACGGGCGATTCGACCATCGGCACGAAGATGATGGGGGGCAAACTTCGGCAGCCGCCAAAGCAAGCGCGTCGGCAAGCCCGCGCGGTCATCATTCCGTTGATCCGGATGGCGAGGCGCGCATCGTCGAGCTCGGCAACCGCCGCCACAGCGGCGGCCCGGGCGCTGTCCTTTTCGCCCGCTGGAACCGCATCCTCAAGATCGATACATACGCAGTCCGCCCCGCTTGCCAGCGCCTTGGCAAAGCGGTCGGGCTTGGTGCCCGGCACAAAAAGCATCGATTGCATCGCGATCATCATGATCCCTCTAATTTGTCCGGACAACTTCCAAGTCAAGCAGTTTTACCACCACGGTTCAGAATGCGGGTTTGACCACACCCAGCCAGCCGGTGATCAGCAACAGAGCATAGACGCACCATACCCAGCGCCGGGTGCGGTTCATCGTGGTAAGCAGCGGAATTTCGGTCGCATCGCGCGATCCTTCGCTCAGCAATTTGCCGAGCAGCGGGCCGACGGGTTTGAACGCCACATCAATCATGATCGCCGCCAGGAAAATTGCACCGAACAGCAAGGCTTTCCAGGCCAGCCATGGCTGGTCAATTGGGGCGCCCGCGATCAGCGATTGCGCGCCGAGGCCAAGATAGCCTGCCGCCAGCAGCCAGCGCAGCCAGCCCTCCCATTTGCGGTTGCGCGCTGCGCGGGGGGTCATGTCATGCGCATGGGCGTCGAACACCAGCCACAGCCAGAAGACACCGATTACCCAGCTGAGCGCAACCACCCATGACCACACCGGCCACCAGTTGCCGAGCAGCGAGACGGTTAGCGACACGGGCACCATCAGCGCCCAGGCCGCGCGCGGAGCCAGATCGACGATTACGAGGAGTTTGAGCAGCGCGATGCGCTGATCGAGCGAATAGATAGCTCGTTTGCGGAAATGCTGCCCCAACACAAATACACCAATGTCGCCGCCCAGCCAGGCCACGAACAGCAGAACATGAACATAGACAAAGGTCGAATAGGCCAGCGTCGTCCAATCCATCACCACATGCTCCCAGCCATTTTGCAACAAATGTTCATGCTCAGCGACAAAGACACCACTTTGCATGCGTCTCTGTCGACAACAACGCAATGCCGCTTGACAAGCTGGCTTAGAGCAGGAAAGTTGTCCGGACAAATAAAATGTCCGCGAGCGCGGGACTGAGGATCGCTGGGGAAAATTGACGAAGCGACCGCCTGTCCAGAGGAGTTTTAAGCCATGACCAGAACCCTGTTGCTCGCCAGCGCCGCGTTTGCGTTCGCGCTTCCCCTGCCCACACTGGCGCAGGATGCCGACACCGAGGAGCAGGCTGGCGGTATCGCCGACATCGTCGTCACCGCGCAGCGCCGCGCCGAAAATGTTCAGGACGTGCCCATCGCAATATCGGCCTTCTCCGCCGATCAGTTGGCCGCGCAAGGGGTCAGCAATACGCTGCAACTGGGGCAATATGTCCCCAATCTGGTCGCGCTCAACAACACCGGGCTGGGGTCGGCGAACGCCTATTTCCTGCGCGGATTGGGCAATACCGAAACCATCGCCACGTTTGACCCGCCGGTCGGCACCTATGTCGATGATATTTATATCAGCCGCCAGAACGCCAATAATCTGTCGCTGTTCGACGTCGAACGTGTCGAGGTGCTGCGCGGACCGCAGGGCACATTGTTCGGGCGCAACACCACCGGCGGCGCCATCAACGTCATCATGCGCGACCCTGGCGACGATTTCGGCGGCTATGCCGAGGTCGGCTATGGCAGCTATGAGAAGAAATTTGCGCGCGGCTCGGTCGATGTGCCGCTCGCCGATACGCTGGCGATCAAGGTGTCGGGATATTGGCAGGATGACGACGGCTATGTCCGCAACACCACCACCGGCGCGCGGATGAACGATGACGACGGCTGGGGCGCACGGCTGGGCATCAAGGGGGAATTGTCGCCATCGGTGCGGTGGAGCGCGAGCTATGCGCATATCGTCGCCGAGGGCGAGAATGTCCTTAACTTCGACTGCGACCCGCGTAACCCGGCCAACTGCGACGGACGGTTCGCGACCACGGGCCTGGTCAAAGGCAATCGCCTGGCGGCGTCGCCCTATGCTCCGCTCGCCATTCGCGGTGAGAAAGCCAATTATGGGCAAGGCAACCGCGCGGCGAGTGATCTCATCACCTCACGGCTTGCCATCGATGTGGCCGATGACACGACGCTGACCTTCATCACCGGCTTTATCAGCCTGACGCAGAAGTTCGCGATCGACTTTTTCGACGGGCGCGGCGGGCCCAGCCTGGCGGTGCCAGTGCCCCCCGTGCGCGGCTTTGCGCGCGGCGGCTTTACGATTCTCAACGATGGCCAGCACCAGCAGTTCACGCAAGAAGTGAAACTGAACGGCGAGATTGGTGATGGCCTGATCACCTATGTCACCGGTCTTTATTATTATGACGAGGATAACCGGACCGATTTTGCCGATGTCTTTTCCATCTTCACCGGTGCGCCCGGCGGACTGGGCCTGCTGCTCGGCGACCGGACGCTGCGCAACAGTACCAAGGCGTGGGCAGGCTATGCGCAAGCCGACGTCAATCTGGGCACAGTGACGCTGACGGCGGGCGTGCGCTATACCGACGAAACCAAGACGTTCGACATCAGCGACAATCGCCCCAGCTGTAACGACGGGACGATCGAGGCCAATTGCCTGGTAAACGCCAACATGATTGCGCCATCGGGCCGGGCCATCCCGACGCGGCAGACGGCCAAGCTGTGGACCCCGCGTTTCGCGATCAACTGGCAACCGAACAGCGACATACTGGTTTTTGCCAGCGCGACGCGGGGGTTCAAATCGGGCGGATGGAATGCGCGCGGCACTGCGGCGAGCCAGCTATTGCCCTTTGGCCCCGAAAAAGTGTGGAGTTACGAAGCGGGCATCAAGTCGGACTGGTTTGACCGGCTGCTGCGCGTCAACATCACCGCATTCCGCATGGACGTGACCGATCTGCAGACCCCTTCCGCGCTGGTCGCGCCCAGCGGAGCGATCACCTTCCTGACCCGCAACTTCGCCGACTATCGCAATCAGGGGATCGAGGCGGAGATCAGCATCGCCCCAACCGACGGGCTCTTCCTCTATGCCAATGTCGGTTATCAAGATGACAAATATCTGCTCCCTGCCGGTGCGCCTGCACTCGACATTTATGGCATACAGTCGGTCGCGGCGCAGGCGGCCAATTGTCGCGCGCTGGTGGCTGCAGGCAATATTCCGGGCGGACCGGGCACGGCAGCATGCGCGGCGGGGATTGTGGCGCCGGATGGCAGCATCTCAACCCCCGTCCGTACGCCCAAATGGAGCCTCGCCATCGGCGGCAGCTACCGCGCCGAATTTTCGGATGGCTGGGCGCTGACCCCTTCGGTCAACGCCAGCTATCGCTCGCGGCAGGAAGTGGGCACGAGCAATTTCAGCTTCTATAATCAGCCCGTCACCGGCACCAACGGCACCTTCCCGTCCAATCCGTTCGGCAACGGCGCTTTCATTACCGGGTCCGACAGCCCGGCGACGTGGCTGGTCAATGCAGGGCTGAGCCTGAGCCTGCCGGACAATCGGCTGACGCTTGCGCTGGAATGCAACAATTGTCTGGACGAGGAACAGGTGATGTCGACGCTGGCCAATTACAGCTATCTCAGCACGCCGCGCACGTGGCAGGTGCGCGCAAAGTTCAATTTCTAAAGCCCATGTCGCGCCATCTGGCGTAATGCGGCGGTCGGTGTCATGCTGACCGCCGCTTGTTGTGAAGAGGACGACCAACACCCATGTCCAGTGCAGCGCCAGCCGGAACGGCAGAAAGCAATGAATTTCGCCGGGGCTGGACCGTTTTGCTCGCAGGCTTTCTGGGCACCATGTGCGGGGCATCGCCGCTGCCGTTCAATGTGCTGGGCTTTTTGTTCAAGCCGCTTGAGGCCGAATTTGGCTGGAATGTGCAACAGGTCAGCCTGGGCATCACCGTCTTTGGCATTACCGCATCGCTGCTCGCTCCGGTGTTCGGCTCGCTCGCCGACAAATTCGGCGTGCGCAAGGTCGCCATTTGGTCGCTGGTCGGCTTTGTCGTGGCTTTCTCCTCGCTCTATTTCACCCCGCCGCAGCTGATCGGCTTTTACGCACTGTGGTTTTTGGTCGGCATGGTGGGGATTGGATCGACGCCGGTCACTTGGAGCCGCGGGATCAGCCTGTGGTTCGTGCGTCAGCGCGGATTGGCACTGGGCATCATGCTGGTGGGCACCAGTGCCGCGGCTTTCATCGTCCCGCAGATTGCCGTGCGCGCCATTGAAAATTTCGGCTGGCGCGAGATGTTCCCGGTCGTGGCGTTACTGCCGCTGCTAATTGCGCTGCCGGTGACTTTGCTGCTGTTCCGCGAGCCGCGGGCTGAAGAACGCCCTGCCGCACTGTCGACCGCAACCGGCGAAGTGGCGGGCATGACCTTTAAGGAAGCGATGCAGACCCGGCAATTCTGGCTGCTGTGGATTTCGATCTTCCTCATCGCCAGTGCCTATGGCGGCGCGCATATTCATTTGCCCGCCATTGTCGCCGATCATGGCATCGGCCCCAAGGAAGCGGCCGGCTTTATGGGCGTGGTTGGCATAGGGCTGCTCATTGGACGTGTCGGTGTCGGCTTTTTGCTGGACAAATTCTGGGGACCAGCAGTCGCCTTTCCAGTGCTGTGCTTGCCAGCCATCGCCTGTTATTTGCTCCTCGGCACCGACAGCGACCGCACGATGATGACCGCTGCAGCGTTTCTGCTTGGCTTTGCCGCCGGGGCTGAAAGCGACCTGATCGCCTTCCTCGCGGCGCGCTATTTCGGGATGGCGCATTTCGGGCGCATCTATGGCATGCTGTACATGCCGTTCGGGTTTATGTCGGCAGTATCGCCGCTGATCTATGGGACGGTGAAGGTGCAAGCGGGCAGCTATGATCCGATCCTGACCATTGCGGCCTTTGTCTTTATCGCGGGCGGCGCACTGCTGCTGGGGCTTAGCAAATATCCGGTGCGCAATTTGAAAGACGGATAATGGCCAGCATCGCGCTTCCCTCGAACAACCTGATCGACGCCCTTGCAGCAAGCGGGGCGGAGGTGCTGAGCGACCCCGCAACGCTCGATTTTTACGCGCATGATGTGTTCGAACGCGGGGCCGATCTCGCCGCTGTGGTGCGGCCTGTCGATACGCAGCAATTGGCCGCAGTGGTGGCCGCCGCAACCGCCGCAGGCCACCCCGTCGTCGCGCGCGGTGGGGGGGATGAGCTACACCGGCGGCTATACGCAAACCATGCCGGGCGCGGTGCTGATCGACACCGGCGCGATGGACCGCATTCTCGACATCAATGAAATCGACATGCGGGTGACGGTGGAGGCCGGGTGCAGTTGGGCCAAGCTTTATGACACGCTGAAGCCGCTGGGTCTGCGCACGCCATTCTGGGGCACATTGTCCGGCCTCAAGGCGACCGTTGGCGGGGGGATGAGTCAGAATTGCCTGTTCTGGGGATCGGCGCGGCACGGCAGCGGGCCGCAAAGCTGTCTGGCCATGGAGGTGGTGCTGGCTGATGGCACGATCCTGAAAACCGGCGAGGGGGTGGCGCGGCCCTATGGCCCCGACATGACCGGGCTGTTCCTGGGCGACACCGGGGCGATGGGGGTGAAGGCGACGATCACGCTGCGCCTGATCGCGAGGCGGCGGCGCACGGCTATGCCAGTTTTACCTTCGACACCCATGGCGCTGCCCTCGCCGCCTTGGCGGAGATCGAGCGTGCAGGGGTGGCGACCGAAATCTTTGGCTTCGACCCCAACCTCAACGCCATTCGCATGAAGCGCGACAGCCTGGCCGCCGACGCCAAGGCGCTGGCCCAAATGATGAAGGCGCAAGGGTCGGTGTTCAAGGCGCTGAAGGAAGGCGCAAAGGTCGTCGCGGCGGGGCGCGATTTCCTGAAAGATGCGCAATATTCGCTGCATGTGCTGACCGAGGCCCGGCAGCAATCGGCGGCGGATGCCGACATGGCCGAGGCGCGGCGCATCGCGCTGGCGGC
>JAAUPH010000142.1 GCA_012035435.1 Sphingopyxis sp.
GCTGCGCCATGCGATGATGTTCGCCGTTGGTGGCGGCGTTTGCTCGGCTCCGCCCCGGCGGCCAATGCGCAGCGCGATCCGGCCTATCAGGCCGCGCGTGAGGCCGGTCAGGTCGGCGAACAGCCCGACGGCTATCTGGGCCATGTCACGCCGCCAACACAGGAAATCCGCGCGCTGGTGTTGGATATCAATATCAAGCGCAAGGATGCCTATACCCGCAGCGCGGCCGCAAGCGGCAGCACGGTCGAGCAATTTGCGTTCACCACCGGCTGCAATCTCATCGCGCGCACCCAGCCCGGTGAGAAATATCGTGCCCCCGACGGGCGCTGGTTGACGCGCGAGGCTGGTCCGCCGGAGCGGGATGCGCGCTGCATCTAACCGTCGCAATACGCCGTATTGTTGAGGCCGTCGCAGGGCATCTGCGGCGGCCTTTTTTGCGCAGTGCAGCAAGAGTTGGGGTTCTGGCAGTTGACTTCAAGCGGACGCATTTCTAAACGGGCCGCGCCTTAGGGGTCCTGCGCCTTTTTCGGGTAACTTCGGTATATGGCGCGCGGCTCGTTTCGCGCGCTTTTGCAAGGGGTTTACGCGAAATGCCTGGGACCGAAAGCGATCCGAACCCCTCTTCGGAAGATTCGCGCCTGACGTCGCTCGAAAAGCGGCTGGATCGGGCCGAAGCTGTAGAAGCGGAACGGACCGCGGTTGCGGCCAGTCCGGAATCCGATGCCAACTACCGGCTCGGAAATCGGGTGCTGGCGGAACTGTTGGGCGGGATGATTGGCGGCGCCTTGTTTGGCTGGCTGATCGACCGGCTGGCGGGAACCTCGCCCTGGGGCCTGTTGGTCATGTTGGTGTTGGGCATCATCGTGGCGTTCAGAAACATCATCCGTCTGTCGAGCCCGCCCAAGAAATAGGGTGCGTTGTCAGGCGATTGCTGGCCAAATTTGTGGCCGGTTTGAATTTTTGGTGGAGTGACTGGCTGTGGCCGCATCTGAATCCGGCAAGATCGACCCGATGCATCAGTTTGAAGTGACGCCCATTGGCGGCGGCTTCAATCTGGGCGGCAATGAAATCATGTTCACCAACAGCGCGCTGTGGATGATTCTGGCCGCCGTCGCGGTCGGGCTGTTCATGTGGGGCGGGATGCGGCGTCAGTTGGTCCCGGGTCGGTGGCAGGCCGCGGTCGAAGGCTTCACCGGTTTTATCTCCAGCATGATGACGTCGAACATCGGACAGGAAGGGCGCAAGTTCACGCCCTATGTATTCTCGCTGTTCATGTTCATCCTGTTCTGCAACTTGCTTGGCCTGCTGCCACTGGGCGTGCTTGGCCTGCATCCGTTCACGGTGACGAGCCATATCGCCATTACCGGTGTGCTTGCGGTGATGAGCTTCATGATCGTGCTCGTTGTTGGCTTTTGGCGCCATGGCCTGCATTTTTTCTCGTTGTTCGTGCCTCATGGTACGCCGCTTCCGATGATACCGTTCATCGCGATCATCGAGTTTATCTCGTTCATGATCCGGCCTTTTTCGCTGGGTCTGCGGCTGTTCGTCGCGATGACGGCTGGGCACGTCTTGCTTAAGGTGCTGTCGGGTTTTGTCATCAACGGCTTCAACGCGGAGAATATGGTGATCGGCTCGGTGGTGTCACTGCTCAGCTTCACGCTGATGATCGGGATCAGCGCTCTGGAGCTGCTGGTGGCCGGCATCCAGGCCTATGTTTTCGCCCTGTTGACCTCGCTCTATCTCAACGACGCGGTCAATCTTCACTAAGTCATTCGACATCAACCCCAAATTTTTTCAAGGAGTTTTATCATGGACGCAGAAGCCGCAAAGCTGATCGGTGCCGGTCTGGCCGCAATTGGTGCTGGCATGGCCGCAATCGGCGTGGGCAATGTTTTTGGCAGCTTCCTGGAAAGCGCGCTGCGCAATCCTGCCGCTGCCGATGGCCAGCAGGGTCGTCTCTTCATCGGCTTCGCCGCTGCCGAACTTCTCGGCCTGCTGGCGTTCGTCGTCGCGATGATCCTGCTGTTCGTCGTCTAATCTGGATTTGGGGCCGCGCGTGCGTACAGGCGCTGCGGCCCTGAACCCGATCAACTTCCCTGCGTATTGAGGCCTAGTCCATCATGCCACAGATCGCCCAACTGACCGACGATGGCTGGTATCTGCTGTCACAGATCTTTTGGTTGCTCGTCGTTTTCGGCGGCATTTATTTCGTCATCGGTCGCGGCATGTTGCCAAAGATTGAGGCGACCGTTGATCTGCGCGATCGCAAGATTTCGGACGATCTGGCGGCGGCCAAAGCGGCGCATGGCGCGGTCGATGTGCTCGACGAGCAATATCGTACCACGCTGGAGGCCAGCCGCGCCGAAGCGCAAAAGGCCGTTCAGTCCGCCAAGGACAAGGCCGCGCGCGATGCTGAAAAAAAGCTGGCGAAGGCAGACAGCGAGCTTGGCGAAAGGCTGACAGCGGCGGAAACCGCGCTGGGAGCGGCCAAAACTTCGGCCATGGCGAGATTGAGGCCGTCGCTGCCGATGCTGCGCGCGACCTGGTTGCGCGTTTGTCAGGTACCAATGTTACGGCGGCTGAAGCTGGCAAGGCCGTAAAGGCGGTGATTCATGGCTAATCTGATGTTCCTCATTGTTGCTGAGGGCGGCGGAGAGGCCACGCCCAAGGCTTTTGGCCTGGACGCGACCGTGTGGGTCTCGATCGCCATGCTCGCCTTTCTGGGCATATTGCTGTGGAAAAAGGTTCCGGCGATGATCGCCGCCAGCCTCGACAGTAAGATTGCGGGCATTCGCAAACAGCTCGACGAAGCCGAAACGCTGCGGAATGAAGCCGAGGCGCTTAAAGCCGAATATGCCGCCAAGATCGCGGGTGCAGAGGCCGAGGCCGCAGAAATGCGCGCGCGTGCCGAAGCCGAAGCGGCCCTGCTGGTCGACAAGGCCAAGGCGGACACCACTGCACTGATCGCTCGCCGCAAGAAGATGGCCGAAGACCGTATTGGCGCCGCCGAAGCTGCAGCGCTGGGCGCAGTTCGCGCGGCTGCCGCGCGGGCTGCTACCGAAGCGGCAGCGACGTTGATTGTGGCAAAGCATGATGCGGTGGCCGACAAGGGGTTGGTCGATAGCGCAATCAAGGCGCTGACCAAAGGCTGAACCCATTATAATTGCGGATTCATGCAAAGCCCCGGTTCGCCGGGGGCTTTTTTTAAAAACGGATCATGATCGGCGTGCCAGCGCTGCGCCATATTGTGCACCAGTTGCAGCACCTTAACCATGCCGACGTTGATTTCTGCTCTGCCAGATTGAATGCCGCGCAATATTTCGGCGGCACAGGCTTGGGGTGACATTTTGCGATTGCCGCGCCCGGCAGTCATCTTGGTATCGACGACCGGCGGCAGCGCCTCGATCACGCGGACATTGCTGTCCTTCAGCAGGTGGCGGAGCGCTTGCGTATAGCTGCGCAGCCCCGCCTTGGTGGCACAATAGACGCTGCCACCGGCGCGCGGGGCGATCGCCAAACCTGACGTCACATTGACGATGGCGGCTTCCCGCTGGGCGCGCAGTTGCGGCAATAATCGGGTGGTTAGCTGGATCGGGGTGTCGAGATTGAGCCGGATCGTGGCCGAAGCATCATCGAGCGAGCAGAGTCGGTCTGGATCATAGATGCTGCCTGACCCAGCGTTATTGATCAGCAGCGCGAGCGGGCGATCGGCCATCGCACTCACCAGCGTATCGACCCCGGCGGGCGTCGACAGATCGGCCTCTATGGCCTCAAACCCCGCCTCCCGCATCGCCGCCAACCGGTCGAGCGCGCGGCCACTGACTACCACAGTCGCGCCTGCATTGCGGAGCTGCTGAGCCAATTCGCGGCCGATTCCATCGGTGCCGCCCGTCACCAAAGCCAAACATCCGTTGACGTTCATCGCGATCCCTCGTTTTTCTTATGCGCGACTATGGCACGACGCACCGCGCTCGCCTAATGAATCCAGCATGCAGCGCCCCAATGCTCCCGATCGATTCAACGAGGATAAGGCGACCTTCGTGGTGCGCGGCGAGGGTGGAGGTGAGCAACCCGATCTGGAGCGCGGGGCCGAGATCATTCGCGGCGTGGTGCGTACGCTGCCTGCACGCCCCGGTGTATACCGCATGCTCGATGCGCGCGGCGACGCGCTCTATGTTGGCAAGGCGCGCGCGCTCAAGAACCGCGTGACCAATTATACGCAGGTGGCGCGCCTGCCGACGCGGCTGCAACGGATGGTCGCGCAAACCCGGTCGATGGAGATTGTGACGACAAACAGCGAGGCTGAGGCGTTGCTGCTCGAAGCCCAGCTGATCAAACGCTATCGCCCGCCGTATAATGTGTTGCTGCGCGACGATAAAAGCTTCCCCTTCATCCTGATCCGGGCCGACCATGATTTTCCGCGCATCCAGAAGCACCGCGGCGCGCGCAAGGCCAGGGGGCGCTATTATGGGCCGTTTGCCAGTGCGGGGTCGGTCAACCGGACGCTGAATGCGCTGCAGAAGACGTTTCTGCTGCGCAGCTGCACCGACAGCTTTTTCGCCAACCGGTCGCGGCCATGCCTGCTGTACCAAATCCGCCGCTGCAGCGCACCATGCGTTGGACGAATAACGGCCGAGGGGTATGGCGAACTTGTCGGCGATGCGCAGGATTTTCTGGACGGGCGTTCGACCGCCGTACAGAAAAGGCTCGGTACGGCGATGGATCGGGCGGCGGCTGGGCTCGACTATGAATTGGCAGCTGTGTATCGCGACCGTTTGAAATCGCTGACCTTTATCCAGGGGTCGCAGGCGGTGAATGCCGATGGTCTGGGCGATGTCGATGTGTTTGGCATGGCGGCGAAGGGCGGGCAGATCTGTATCGCTGCTTTTTTCATCCGCGGCGGGCAGAATTGGGGGCACCGCAGCTTTTTCCCGGCTCATGTGAATGGTGTGCCGGAAGAAGAGGTGGTTACAAGCTTTCTGATGCAATTTTATGAAGGCATGCCCCCGCCCAAGCTGATCCTGGTGGATCGCGAGCCGGAGGATTGCGCGTTACTAGCCGAGGCCTTGGGCGCGCTGGCCGAGCGCAAGGTTGAAATCAGCGTGCCCAGCGCGGCCAGCGCCGCCGCCTGATCGAACAGGCCGAGCGCAATGCGGGTGAGGAGCTCGACCGCCGTCTGGCCGAATCGACGACACAGGCGCGGCTGGGGCGCGAACTGGCCGAGTTGTTCGAGCTTGAAGCGCCGCCCGAGCGCATCGAAATCTACGACAACAGCCATATTCAGGGAACTAACGCACTGGGCGCAATGGTCGTGGCAGGGCCGCAAGGGTGGATCAGGGGCGCGTATCGCAAGTTCAACATCAAGCGCGAGGGCACGACCCCCGGCGATGATTTTGCGATGATGCGCGAGGTGTTTGAGCGCCGTTTTGCGCGCGCAATCGAGGAAGACCCGGAGCGTGAAAAGGGTGAGTGGCCCGATCTGGTGCTGATCGATGGCGGCAAGGGGCAGGTGTCGGCGGTCAGCGCCGTTCTCGCCGAGCTGGGGATCGACGATTTGCCTTATGTCGGAGTTGCCAAGGGGCCGGATCGCAACGCGGGCCGCGAGACCTTCTACATGCCTGATGGCCGCGAATTTACGCTGCCGCCTAACAATGCGCTGCTTTTCTACATCCAGCGGCTTCGCGACGAGGCGCATCGCTTTGCCATTGGCGCGCACCGGCAGAAGCGCGCCAAGGCGATGGGCACTTCGCCGCTCGACGACGTTCCCGGTATCGGGCCGGCACGCAAAAAGGCGCTGCTGATGCATTTCGGCACGGCGCGCGCGGTGCGAAACGCCAGTCTGCAGGACCTGCAGCGCGCACCGGGGGTCAGCGCGGCGATGGCGCAGCAGGTGTATGACTTCTATCACCCCGAAGCCCGTTGATGGAAGTGCTGCGGACCGATGCACTGCTGTGCACGGTGCGGGCGCATGGTGAGCATGGCGCGATCATCCGCGCGTTGACGCGCGAAGCCGGGCTGGTATCGGCCTATGTCCGCGGCGGGCGCTCGCGGCGGATGCGGCCGATCTTGATGCCGGGCAGTTCAGCAGCGCCAATGACGGTTTGTGGACACGCGGCCTGCTGATCCGCCGCCACATCGTCGACGGCGAGATGGCATTCTTCTCGACCTGGTGTCCGGCCGGAACCGCGATCGCCACGCTGGTCGCCGTCGAAGGTCAGCGCTGGTCCATCGAAGACAGTTTCGAGACCGCCAAGAACGAGCTTGGCCTCGATCACAACGAGACCCGGTCGTGGCACGGCTGGCACCGACACGTCTCGCTGGTGATGCTCGCCTTCGC
>JAAUPH010000143.1 GCA_012035435.1 Sphingopyxis sp.
TTCCGCATGTGCAGCAAGCGCCCGATGATCCGAGGAAGTGCGATGCGCACGCAGGCCAATAGCGCCTGCGCCTCCCGCGCATCGAACATCAGCGGCGGCAGGGTGTAGCCGCTGCGCATGCGATAGCCGACGCCGGCCTCGCCTTCGATCGGTACGCCCGATGCGACGAGGTCGGCGATGTCGCGATACACCGTGCGTTCGCTGACCTCGAGTCGTTCGCCGAGCCACGCCGCCAGCCGTCCCACGCCCGCTTCAAGTGCAGCAAAGTCCAGCACCGCATCGCCCAGCAACAGCGCAGGCGCACCTGGCGCACCGCACAGCGGCAGATGGTCAATCGGTCGGGACGGCGGCGTGGTCATCGGCTGTTAGGAACCTGCGTGCTAAGGGCCCCGCGCTATGGGATGGAACGGTGAAGATCAGGCTAACGCAATTGTCGCGGCGCGGCCACCGGCAATGGCCGCTGGGCGTGGCCGGGCCGTTCGACGGCCTGACTGGTTCGACCGGCTTGCCGCGCTGCACTGGCCGACGCAACGCGCTGCGATGGCCATGGGCAAGCGGGCGGCGCGACAGCATGGCTGCCGTTGGTTGAGCTCGACGCGGGGCACCGGGTGAGCCTCGCCAATTGGTATAGCTTTGCGCACCGCCCGCTGTTTGCAGGCAGCCACGATGTACCCGCGCAGCAATTGGCACTCACCGACCTGTTCGGCCGCATGCGTCCTTCAACAGCAAGGCTAACGCTCTATCCCTTGCCTGAGACCGACGGTTCGGCAGCGATGGTGCGCGAAGCGCTTAAGGCCGCGGGCTGGTGGGTCCGCGCCCAACCGGTCGGCGACAGCCACTGGCTCGCGCTTAACGGGATGAGCCATGACCAGTGGTGGCAATCGCGCCCCGGCGAGTTGCGCAGCACCGTCACGCGCAAATCAAAGAAGAATATTGTCGAAATCGCCATATCGACCGACTTCGATCCCGGACTATGGGCGCTGTACGAAGCGATTTACGCCGAAAGCTGGAAACCCGAGGAAGGCACCCCGGGGCTGCTGCGCGCCTTTGCGGAAGTCGAGGGCGCAGCAGGGCGGCTGCGGCTCGGTCTTGCCCGCATCGATGGCGCGGCGGTGGCAGCGCAGTTCTGGACCGTCGAAAATGGCTGCGCCTATATCCATAAGCTCGCGCACACGGCGGCCAGCGTCCGTGCATCGCCGGGAACATTGCTCACCGCAGCGCTATTTCAACGCGTCATATCGGTGGATCAAGTCCGGCGCGTGGACTTCGGAACGGGTGACGATCGATACAAAGAAGCGTGGATGAACCGCCACAATCGATTGTGGCGAATCGAAGCTTTTAATCCGGCGCGACCGCAGGCATGGCTGCCCGCGATCAAATCAACCTTTGCCGAATGGCAAGACCACCGGAAGGCTCCTTCTCATGGACAAAGTTGACACCGTGCTGCGCGCGATCATGGCCGATGTGCTGGGGCTGGGTGAGGATCGGGCGGCGGCCCTAACCGACGAGAGCGAATTGTTCGGCGCGCTTCCCGAATTTGATTCGATGTCGGTAGCGGTGGTTCTTACGGAGCTCGAAGACCGGCTGGGCATCATCATCGACGACGAGGACGTCGACGGCGAGTTGTTTGCGACCTTTGGCAATTTGCTCCGCTTCTGCCGCGCAAAGCTGGCCGCCTGATCCCTACGATGTCGCCTGACGAAGTCTGTTTGCGGCTGGGTCCAGCGGACGCAGCGGCCCGCGTTCTGTTCATCCCGCCGCTGTTTGAAGAAGCCAACCGCACGCGCCGCACGATCGTGATGGCGATGCGGGCGCTGTCGGCGCGGGGCATTGCCTCGCTGCTCCCCGACCTGCCCGGCCAGAATGACAGTTTGGTCGCCACCGCCGACGTGGACTTGTCCCACTGGCGGTGCGCGCTAACCAATCAAGGTATCGGCGAGGCAAGCCCGCTGTTTGTTGCCAGTATCCGCAGCGGCGCGCTGATGGATGACGCGGTCGCAGCCGCTGGCTATTGGCGACTGGTACCTGTCGCCGGTGCCAATCTGCTCCGCACCTTGCTGCGCGCCCGCGTGGCGAGTGACCGCGAACGCGGCATCGAAACCAGCGTTGATCAGCTCATCGCCGAAGCCGCGAGTGCGCCGCTCCGGCTCGCGGGCAATTTATTGTCTCCCACCATGATTTCGCAGTTGCACGCCGCTGAGCCAACGCCCCTCACGCCGCTGCGCAGCGTCACCTTGGGCAACGGCGCAGATCAGATCGCAGGCTCGCCGCTGTGGCTGCGCGCCGAGCCCGGCGAAGACTTCGCAATGGCCGAAGCGATGGCCAAAGACATCAGCGCTTGGATTGCAACATGCGCCATAGCCTGACCTTTGCCTGCAACGGCAGCACGCTCGCCGCGACCCTCGACGCGGCGAGCGGCACGACGGGTCTGCTGATCGTGTCTGGCGGCAATGAGATCCGCTGCGGCGCCCATCGCGGCATGGCCGTACTCGCACAGCGCATCGCAGGCGCGGGACACCCGGTACTGCGCTTCGACCGGCGCGGCGTTGGCGACAGCGAAGGGGAAAATGACGGCTTTCTGAGTAGCCGCGACGACATCGCCGCCGCGCTCAACGCCTTTCGGGCGGCCTCACCAGCGCTTGAACGCGTCGTGGCCTTTGGCAATTGCGATGCAGCCAGCGCCTTGTTGTTGCACCAGCCGCTGACGGTCGATGCGCTGGTGCTGGCCAATCCCTGGACCATGGAGGCTGATGGTGCGGAGGATGGCAACAACGGTGGCCCCGCCCTGCCCCCCTCTGCCGCCATTCGCGCGCGCTATCTTGCCCGGCTGCGCGATCCGGCAAGCCTGCGCCGCTTGCTGCGCGGCGAAATTGATCTGGGCAAATTGCGCCGCGGCATGACGAAATTGCTGCCGCGCCAGACGGTCCCGGCGTCGGATTCGCTGGGCCAGCGGGTCGTCAGTGCCATTGCCGACCTGCCGATCCCGGCGACGCTGCTCGTCGCTACGGGCGACCGAACGGCGCAAGCCTTCACCGAACATTGGAAAATCGCGCCACGCGAACTGACCGCGCGTATCCCATTGGTCACGCGGGACAGCGCGAGCCACAGCTTTGCAGGCGACGACGCCGTTTGGCTGGCGGAACGACTGCTCACTGCGCTCGCCACCGCGACTTAGCCTCGCGGCGCCAGTCCATCGACCAGGCGGCGGAAACCGCTGATCAGACTTTCGACATCCACACCCTCTTCGCCGCGCGCCAGCGCAAAGCCCGCATTGTTCATCGCCCCCATCAACAGAACGGCGAGCGGGCGTGTGGGCAGATTCTCAATCCGTCCGCTCGCTTTCAACATCCGAACCCCGCCTGCGACGGTTTGCAAACCCATGCGCGAATCAATGGCGCGCCATTCATCGGCACCCAGGACCACCGGGCCATCGACAGTGACGATGCGATGAAATCGGACTTCTTCGCAAAGCCCAAGGCCGCAGTCATCCCGCCGACAATGGCGTCGAGCGGATCTTGCGTATTCACCAATTTGAACGCGGCCAGCGCAGCGTCATTCAATTCCCCCACCAACTCTTCGAACACAGCGCGAAACAGTCCGGCCTTGGACCCAAAATGATGGAAGAGTGCGCCCACCGTGACGCCCGCCGCAGCCGCGATGTCGCGCGCAGCGGCATTGGCATACCCCTTTGTCGCGAAATGTTCACGCCCGGCGGCGAGAATGTCGGCGCGCGTTATCGCTGCGTCTGCTGCGCTGCGGCGTGCCATAGGCGTTCTCCTGCCAATGTCGGTTGTTCCGACTTGAAACAATTAACGATCCGCGACTTGACCCGTTCCAAGCAGATGATACATAACATGGCTATGTAATTCACGCGAGTCGTTTGGCAGTCAGGTCTTGCCCAGATGATTTCCGTGATTTGCTGTTCTGCGGGCATTGCGACCCGGCCGCAGGACAAATCGGCCCCCCGTTGCGCTCCAACGCGCGACGGGGGTCATTTTTTGCGAGTCGCTCAGTCTCATGCAGCATGAAACTCGGTTTCCGCGAGAAAGCGTTCGGCATCGAGTGCGGCCATGCAGCCCATCCCCGCCGCCGTGACCGCCTGACGATACACGTGATCGGCCACGTCGCCCGCAGCAAAGACGCCCGCGATGCTGGTGCGCGCGGTTCCCGGCTCGACGTTCAGATATCCACCATCGTGCATCGGCAACTGGCCTGCGAACAATTCGGTGGCGGGCTTATGCCCGATGGCGACGAATGCGCCATCAGTGGGTTCATGGCTCACCGCGCCCGTGACCGTATCGACCAAGTCAACGCCGATCAGACCCGCCGTCCCCTCACCAGCGACGAAGCGGTCGACCCGCTTGTTCCACATCACCGAAATCTTGGGATGCGCGAACAGCCGGTCGGCCAGGATTTTCTCACAACGCAGGCTGTCGCGCCGGTGGATCAGCGTCACATTGTCGCTGTGATTGGTCAGGTACAGCGCTTCTTCGACCGCCGTATTGCCGCCGCCGATAACAACGACCTTTTTGCCCCGATAAAAAAATCCATCGCAGGTGGCACAGGCCGAAACGCCTTTGCCGCCCAATTCCTGCTCGCCCGCCACGCCCAGCCACTTGGCCTGCGCGCCCGTCGCGATGATCAACGTGTCGCCAACATAGACATCGCCGCCGTCGCCGGTGGCGCGGAACGGCCGCTGCGACAGGTCGACATTGACGATGGTATCCCAGATCACCTTCGTTCCGACGTGTTCGGCCTGAGCCTGCATTTCCTCCATCAGCCACGGTCCCTGGACCACGCTGCGAAAACCGGGGTAGTTTTCCACATCGGTGGTGATGGTCAGCTGGCCGCCGGGCTGGATGCCCTGGACCACGATGGGCGCCATTCCGGCGCGCGCGGCATAAATGGCGGCGGTATAGCCCGCCGGTCCCGATCCGATGATCAGGCAGCGAGTATTGTGCGTAGTGGGCATGTCGTTCCTGGCGCTTGTTTCTTGTTTCTATAGATAGGGCGACTCTGCGCCGTCGCCAACAGCGCTAGCAACTGGCATCCCTATGGCCAAGAGGGAGAGGGAATATGTCTGGCTGGTGGGATCGCCATATTGTGCCGCGCCTGATCAAATGCGCCTGTTCGCAGGGGCAGATTATGAAGCTGCGTAGCGAGCTCGTGCCGCTCGCACGCGGCGATGTGCTGGAACTGGGCTGCGGCGGCGGCATCAACATGGAATTTTATGAACCGGTGCAAATTACTCGGCTCAGCGGGATCGATCCGTCGCCCAAGCTGCTCGAAATGACCCGCGCCGCAGCAGCAGCGCACGGGATCGCTGCTGACATACAGGGCGGCGTGGGCGAGGCGATGCCTTTTACCGATGCGTCGTTCGATACTGTGGTGACCACCTTCACCCTGTGTTCGGTGCAAGAGCAGGCGGCGGTCTTGCGCGAAATCCGCCGCGTACTGCGGCTGGATCATCATCGCGACGTTGTACGGCACGAGCACCGAGTCGAACGGGAAGCGCGCGAGCGAGCGCAGATGCATCGACGGCACACGCGTGCCATGGCCCGTGACGCCGATGAAGCGCACGAGGCCCTGCGCCGTTGCAGACAGCACCAACTTGCTGGTCGGCGTGCCATGGCGCGCAGTATAACACGGAGCGGCAGCCGTGAAGCGCGCCGCTTTCGCCAAGACCCTGCTGGAGTGGTACGACCGCGCCGGGCGCGACCTGCCCTGGCGCGCCAAGGGGGGCGTTGCGCCCGACCCCTATCACATCTGGCTTTCGGAAATCATCCTACAACAGACCCGGGTAAACCAGGGGCTTCCTTACTATGAAAAATTTATTGAAGCTACTGATTTAATTATGCGAGGTGGCGCATTTGGCGTTTCAGGATATGCCGAGCTGGAATCGAATTATGAATTGATGGTGAGCCACCCCGAAAATTTTTCTCCTAGCTTGCGAAGTAACCAAGTCTTATGTAAAAGAAAACCTTGGAGCCACCGAAAAAATTATGAATCATTGCCGAAACCTGCTTACCGCATGACGGGGCGCGTATTAAAATCTACAGGATCGTGGTATGAAGTGGCAGGCGCAAACTCGAAACTTTATGCATGCCGCGTGCGAGGCAAACTACGCTTAGAAGGTTATAAAGAAAGTAACCCCATTGCCGTGGGCGATAGTGTGGAAATTGAACCTGAAAGTAGCGAAGAGGATTATGCAATGATAAACACATTGTATCCCCGCAAAAACTACATCATCCGTAAAAGCAACAACCTTAGCAAGCAAACACATATTATAGGTGCAAATCTTGATATTGCCGCTCTGGTAGTTACCC
>JAAUPH010000144.1 GCA_012035435.1 Sphingopyxis sp.
GCGACGCGGATCGTTCCGGTGCCATCGCCGATCGCATTGACCGCATCCTGCAGCCGGGCGAACCCGCGCCCACTTTCGGTGACGACGTAGGGTGCGCCGCCGGGTTGCGATTGTGCGGGCAGCGTCATGGCCAGCGCGAGCATCAAGGCAAGCGCCGTGAAGGCGCGGGGACGGGCAAATCGTTTGGACATGGCGTGCGGTTAGCAGCTTTGCCGTGTCAGGTCGTGTGCAAGGCTGGTTAATGGCGCGCCCGTGCCGATGCGGGACGCGGCGGTGACGGAGGATTAACATTCGTCATGCCCCCCGCCCCTGAAGAAGAGGCGCTTTTTATCACCACGATTGACGCTTGCCTTCGCCGCGCAAGCAATTAACGCCGCCCCAGCGCTGCTGGGGCCGTCATGAATCTGACCGAAATCTATCTGATCGCGCTGCTGATCATCTTTGCGGTCCCGTGGCTGGTGTGGCGGGTGGGGCGCACCGATTATTGGGCGCCGCTGGTGGTGGTTCAGATTATCGGCGGAATCTTGCTGGGCCCGGGCGTGCTCGGCGCCGCCTTTCCCGACTATTATGCTTTCGTCTTTCGGCCCGATGTCATCACCGCGCTGAACGGCGTTGCCTGGTGGGCGGTGATGCTGTTCGTTTGGGTCGCGGGGATCGAACTCGACCTCAGTGCCGCGTGGAGGCATCGGCGCGAAACCAGCATTACGGCGGGCCTTGCGCTGGGCGCGCCTCTGGCACTGGGTGTAGCGGCCGCGGCCTTTTATTGCAATGGCCGGGCTGGCAGGGGCCAAAGGGCGCACATTGGCAGGCCGTCGCCGGGATCGGCATGGCCTGCGGCGTGACCGCGCTCCCCATCCTGATCCTGCTGATGGAAAAGATGGAAATCTTGCGCACTCCGCTGGGTCAGCGCATCCTGCGCTATGCCAGTCTCGACGATATTGCCATCTGGGGGGTGCTCGCGATCATCCTGCTTGATTGGGAGCGGATCGGGCGCCAACTCGTCTTTTTGATCGGCTTTTCCGTCGCCGCCTGGCTGCTCCGCAAACTCATGGCGCGCCTCACCGAGGCCGATCGCTGGCCGGTCGGGCTGGTGTGGCTCACGCTCTGCGGTCTCGTGGGCGACTGGTCGGGACTCCACTTTATGGTCGGTGCCTTCCTCGCCGGAACCGTGCTCGATGCCAAATGGTTTGGGCACGACGCAATGGACCGGTTCCGCGGGGTCATCCTGCTCACGCTGATGCCGGTGTTCTTCCTGTCGACCGGGCTACGCACCCAGTGGGAGAGCGGCGGACTGATGGTCTTTGGCGCTGCCGCGCTGTTGCTCACAGCCGCGATTGCCGGAAAACTTGGAGGCGTGGCGATCGCTGGGCGGATATTGGGCTGGCAAAAGGGCGAGGCGTGGCTGATCGGCTGGCTGCTGCAAACCAAGGCGCTGATCATGATCATCTTTGCCAATGTGCTGGTCGACAAGGGCATTATTTCGGGCACCGCCTTTACCGCGCTGCTGCTCCTGGCGATCGGCAGCACGATGCTGACCACCCCAGTGGTCGCGCCGATGCTGCGACGGCTCGGCGAGCTAATCGATAAGGCGGGCTAGCCCAACGACAAAAGCCTGTGGCAGCACATAAATTTGGTGAATTTCGTCTTTACTTCGTCACGTCGACACGCCATCAGCGCTGCACAACAAGAATATTGCCGTCCAGTCAGGACCCTGGCCTCACACCTCACCTTTTCTCCCAAGGAGATTATTTATGCGAATGAAGCACGCTCTCGCCCTCGTGACTGCGGCGGCCGTCATGGCCCCTGCCAGCGCTTCCGCCGCCATCGTGATCGTCGATGCAAAGGCCAATAGTTCATCAGGCGGTGTCGCCAAATCTTCGGGTTTCAGTTTCCTCACCGGTCAAGGTTTCCGGGTGCGATCGAGCACCAATGACCTGTGGAGCGCCGGTGCACTGCCACGCTTCTCCGATGGCAGCGGCCTGACGGGCAACCGCAATGCGACCGTCAGCGATGATTCGGGTGTGACCCCGGGCACGCAGATCGGCGCCAGCTTTGGTACTCACACGCAAAATGGTTTTACCGCACCCTTTGGCGCGCTGGTCGGACGCTGGGCCGATGGCACCTATCAGTTGCTTGGCGCTAACTTCACGGGCGCGGCGACCGGTTCGGGTGCTCTCGATCTTTATTATTGGGACTCGAACAGCGGCGACAACAGCGGCCAGATTGCCTTTAATATCACCGCTGGAATTCCTGAGCCTGCGACGTGGGCGATGTTGATTCTCGGTTTTGGTCTAGTCGGCGGTACGATGCGCCGTGCCAACGCCCGGGTCGCGACGCGGGTACGCTTCGCCTGACGCATTAGGCCGTGAACTCACATATAGCGCGGTTGAGGTTTGAGGCCATTTTGCTCAGGGCCAGGAGGAAAGCCGTGGGGATATGAGGATATCTCAAGGTTTTACGACGCCGCCATGAGCAAAATGGGTCAAATCCGAAGGACGTCAAAATGGCTTCGATCTCGAAGCGAAATGCCCTTGCGGGTAGCGATGCTACCCGACTGCGGGCACCTCCCTCCGATATCTTCGCCATTTTGATGCCTCAACCGCGCTATTTGTGAGTTCACGGCCTAAATTGGTGGTTAAAGAAGCCCGTCAGCGCTGCTGACGGGCTTTTCTTTTCGCCTGCACCGTTTTGACGAAGGCCTGTTTCTTGTTTCAATATGAAACAAAATGGGCATTTTCCGAGTCACATAGCCTTGTCATGTAAAGCGCGAGATGATAGCCCAATTCTCGAGGTCGTAAAAAAACAGTTAAAAAATTTCGATTCGCCTCTTCATGTTAGGGATTAAATTCATGCGCAAATATCAGCTGGCCGCGACCGCGGCCCTCCTTGCCGTTGCCGCGTCTCCGGCGTCGGCGGCCATCGTGATCGGTTCGGCTGGTCCGGCTCCCGTCACCGGCTTTGTCAAGATCAACTCGCCTGCCGGTCTGGTTCAGGTTGGTAACAAGACGAGCCAGAACAATGGTCTCGACCAAACCAAAGTTTATGGGTTCGACGAAAAGCAGAGCTACACGCTCGGCAGCAACCTTACGGTTACCGTTGCCCCCGGTGGGTCGGCTTTGAGCGGCGCGCCGCTTGGCGTTCTCGCCAAGGGCACTCATGTTGCCAGCCATTATCTGTTCTTTGATCCCGTTGGTGTTGTCCCGGCTGCTGGTTCGATCACTTTCAATCGCAAGATTCTGGGCGTGATCCGCACCACGGCTGGTCTGAACGCGAGCGACGCTCTGTTCGGTATCGCCGGGGTTGGCTATGCGGCGGTGCCGCTGCGTGGTCTGGAACAGGGCAACAGCATTACCTTCGCGATCAATGGAAACACGCTCAGCTATGACACGCTGGCTGGCAATCCTGGCGACAGCTTCCGCGTCCTGACGGGCGGCGTGCCTGAGCCTGCCACCTGGGCGTTCATGATCCTGGGCTTCGGCCTCATCGGCGGCGCGATGCGCCAGGCCAAGGGTCGTACCGCAACGCGCGTTCGCTTCGCCTAATCGGCTGCGATTGCAAAAAAGAGCCCGCCGGTAATTCCGGCGGGCTTTTTTGTGTCTGGTAACGGGTGGCAGTCGCCTAGCCCCTGTGTCAATCTAACTGAAACAGGGTCTAAGCACGCTGATCAAGCGGCCTTGAACTCTTCCTTGTTCACCGCTGCGGTGACATGGGCGTTGCCGTCGGCCCTCAATTTGGCGCGCAGCCGCGGGAAAATTTCATCTTCCTCTTCGCGCACATGTTCATCGATCCGTGACTGAAACTCGCGAACCTTGGGCAACCACGCCGCATCCGAAGGCGGCAGCTCCGTGAGCTCAAACAGATATTGTTCCACATAGCCATGATCATGGTTAAGATGGTCTGTCTCTTCCACCAAACCTTGTCCGCGCATCGCGGCGTAAACGACATTTTCTTCTTCCTGCGCATGTTTGGCGAGCGCGTGTTTAAGCTGCATCAACAACATCTTGCGCTTGGTGGTTTGGCTTTCATCCGTTGCGAGCAATTTGCCAAAGATTTTATCAACCACCTGATGCTCGGCCTTGAGCATGTCATCCCAGTCGCCATAGGTCGCCTCAATGCCCTGCATGACTGCCTTGCGGCCGACATTGGCCATAAGTCCGACGGCCATGCCGCCAATCGCAGCGACAACGGCCGCCGCTTGCGGCGAAAAGCTGCCGCCCTTATCCTTCACTTGCGCCATTTGCTCTCTCCTTGACGAGATGTGCGGGGTACAACCGCGCCGCGCGCGCACTGTTCCAATATGGCCGTCGGTCGCGCATGCTTGTGCGACGAGGCGCCGGGCCAGCCGCGCTTAGAGCGTGATGAAGCATGGCCTGCGGCCGGTGTTTGCCCGCGACTCGACCGTCCTGATCCTGGGGAGCCTGCCTGGCGACGAGTCGCTCGCGCGGCAGCAATATTACGGCCATCCGCAGAACCAGTTCTGGCGCTTGCTGGACGAGGTCGCCGACCTGCCGCTGATGACGCAGGATTATGCCGCGCGGCTTGCAACGCTGCAACGCGCCGGCATCGCGCTATGGGATGTCGTCGCGCACGCCGAACGCAAGGGCAGCCTCGACAGCGCGCTGCGTCATCCCGTTGGCAATGACCTTATGCCGCTGATTGGCCAGCTTCCAGTCCTGCGACTCGTCGCCTTCAATGGCGCTGTTGCGGCGAAGTTCGGAGAGCGGTTGTTGAGCGACATGCCCCGACTGGCGCAGATCCGGCTGCCGTCGAGCAGTGCGGCCTACACGCGCCCCTTTGCGGAGAAATTGGCGCTATGGCACGCGATCCGCCCGCATCTCCGCGCCGCAGTCTAGGGTCAGGACCCATTAAATGCACGTTCGAGGCGTCAAAATGGCGAAGATATCGGAGGGAAATGTCCGCAGTCAGGTAGTTTATCTACCTGCAAGGGCATTTCGCTGCGAGATCGAAGCCATTTTGACGTCCTTCGGATTTGACCCATTTTGCCCATGGCGGCGTCGGAAAGCCTTGAGATATCTTCATATCCCTTCGGCTTTTCTCCTAGCCCTGTGCAAAATGGCCTCAAACCTCGAACGTGCATTTAATGGGTCCTGACCCTAGCGCAGTACGTTTGTTGCCATCACAAAGGGATGGTTACGCGCGATGCCATAGGCATAGCTGGCGGCCAGCGCAGTGGCGTCAGGGTCGCCATAGGCCGCCAGATTCTCACGGCGCGCCAATGCCGATAGCAGCAACCCTTCATCGCGCAGCCCCGATCTTCCACCAAACCGCGCAATTTGTTGATCATGAATTAAGCCGACGAAATCCGCCGACACCCAGCGCCAAGCCACAGCGCTTACTTCGGGAGTTCGCGTAAGGCGTTCTTATAGCGTGCCATCACCTTTTCGGCGGCGGCCATCTTGCGTTCAAATTCAGGGTCGCTCGCGCGCAGTTCAATGCCGTGTGGCGTCTGGACACCGGTCAGCATGTCGCCCCTACCCAGTCCCAATCGCGCCAATTCCTGTGTGGGCAGGATCAGGCCGACGCTGTTGCCGATGGCTTTGAGTTTAGAGCGTGATGAGCAGAAGTTTGTGCATCGTGACGGATTATGTAGTCACGAATGTCGTAACGGTCGAACAGATTTTGGTTCTGCTCTGCCGCTGCATGACGCCTTAAGCGCAGCGGCAAGATGCTCGACCAGCGCATCAACCCGCGCAGGGCGGCGGCGCGACGGCGGCATCACGATTTGCAAGCGGACGTCGGGCAGCGCCCACTCGGTCAACACCGGCACCAGCGTCCCGGCGGAAAGTTCATCCGCCACGATAAACTCGGGCAGCATCGCCAGACCTTGCCCGGCGAGCAGCATCGGCACAATGATATCGCCGTTGTTGGCGAACAACGGCCCACCGGGCATCACCACTGCAGTCTCGCCTTCACGAGCAAAGCGCAGCGGGCGCACCTCGCGGCGGTGGCCATAGCCCATCAGGCGATGCAGCCCCAGGTCGAGCGGGTGACGCGGCGTGCCGTGCGCCGCAAGATAGCCGGGGCTGGCGACGACCAATAGCGCTATCGGTGCCACCGTTCGCGACAACAGGCTGCTGTCGGGCAGTGCGGCGATTCGCAGCGCAAGATCATAGCCCTCGGCGACAATATCGCACTGATCATCGCTCAGCGTCACATCAAGCGTCACTTCAGGGTGCAAAGACGCAAAGTCAGCGAGCGGCGCACCCAGCGCGCGGATACCAAAACTCATCGGCGCGGTGAGCCGGATGGGCCCCGCAAGCGCGCCGCGCCCCTCGCGC
>JAAUPH010000145.1 GCA_012035435.1 Sphingopyxis sp.
CCGGCGGCGAGTGCGGCGCCGGTCAGCGCAAGATTGCAGAACACGATCTGGAAAAAAGACGGCGTCGCATGGCAGTGAGGACCGCGAGGGTTGTGGAAAAGCCGGCGTCCGACAAGCCGAGCCTCTCCGCGGAGTGCCCCGCCCCCGATCTATTTCTGTCCCGCAGGCGGGTTGCCGCCCAGCCAGCGGCGCGCTTCTTCCGTATTCTTTGCCACTCCTCGTCCATAGGCATACATGACGCCGAGGACATACATTGCTTGTCCATTTCCAGCCTCGGCTAGGCGGCGCAAGCCCTGAGAGGCCTTCTTGTACCAACTGATGGATTCCGGTGCGTGTCGTCCGTGTTGCTTTTCATAGTGTTTGCCAAGGCGATACTGTGCGAATGCATCACCGTGTTCCGCCAATTGAAGATCAGAAGTCGGGTGTGATGGTGATACTTTTTGTGGACACGGTTGATGCTGGTTTCTCCTCATGCGGGCGCACTTCAGTGCGGGGTGCTGGAGGATCTGGCGGCGCCGATAGTTTCGCCGTCGAATTCTCAGGGCGATTGAATTCCGGTGTGGGCGGATTGCTTTCAGGGGACGTTGCAGGGATTGAGGGCTGAGCTTGGGTCAAACTTTCAGCTTGAGAGAGTTGGGTAAGGCTGAAGTCCTCCTCGTTGGTCTTTTCGGTGGCGGTTACTTCATTGGACCGGCCACATTCTTCTGAACGATGTTCAGGGTTATCCTCGCTGGTCGTACTCTGGCAGCCCGTGTCGTCGTGTGATGTGGGGGGCCACTCTATGACTGTCGAGGCGATCCACAGAACGGCCATGAGGACAAGACCCCACCGGACCACTCGACGTCGTAAGATGGTTCGATCGCTGGGCGGTACGATGACGAGTCCGGGATAGTCTTTCTTGGCCATGCCGTGGTCACACAGAGTTCTTGGGTACAGTCTATCAGGCTGTACGAGCGCTATCTAAGTATGGTCGATCTCTCTTGTTTCGCCCCTGTATCAACGCTCAGGATTCCTCACTATCAATCTTTATACATAGCCTCTTGTCCTATTTGATCGCAAGCTCCTATAGTACAAGCCATACAGAGCGAGCACACATTCACCCAGGACATCGACCGAATCATGCCATCAACTGATCATACCCTTACTATCTTGGACGTCAGCGGTCCATTTCGGGAGCCGAGGGAACAGGTCTTTTCATACGACTACTCGATACAACGGTCCACTTGGGCGACGCCGCATGCCGTGCGGGTGAAGGTTTCTATACCGGATGAGCTGGAGCCGTTCAAGAGGCGTCTGTTAGGGGTGGTGACCGGCTCGCCGGGACAGCAGTTGCTGATCAGCAACATTCTTTCCAAGACCATTGCTGATTCCAAAATACGGGTTGCCGATAAGGAAGGCTTGTTAGCAGAACGACGTGATGTGATGCTGGCCCCGTTTGTCGGCCCGCTGGGCAAGCGCCTGCAACCGCAAGGCTTGCTTCGCCACGAGGAAGCGCGGGAAGTCTTCCGCGAGCAAATCGCCGTGCTTTGGGAGGCCGGGGCAGACTTCCTGCTCTTCGAAACCTTTAGCAACCTGGCCGAACTGGAGATCGCCGTGCAGGTGGCGAAAGAGACCTGCGACCTGCCCATCGTCGCTTCCATGACCTACGCCCAGGATGGGCTGACGCTCAGCGGCCAATCTCCAGTATTAGTAACCGAGCGCCTGTTGGCGGCCGGGGCCGATGTGGTTGTGACCGACTGTTGGGTGTCGATGGGGCAGGCGCATGCGCACAACAAGCTGGCCGCGATGGCGCCCTATCAGGTTGATGAGCGCTTGATGGGCGCGGCCCGGAGTGATGCCCTGTTCCTCCACTGCCTACCCGCGCATCGCGGCGAGGAAGTTAGCGCGGCAGTAATCGACGGCCCGCAATCGCGCGTCTGGCAGGAAGCGGAAAACCGTGTCCATGCGCAGAAATCGATCCTGCTGTGGGCGCTGGGGCGATTGTGATGGCAGAAATTACCGCCAGCTTTGACCAGCCGCTGATCTTCACCGTGGCCGCGCATCATGTCCGGGGGCGTTTGGTGCGGTTGGGGCCGGTGCTGCGCGAGATATTGGCGGCGCACAACTATCCGCCGGTGGCGGAGAAACTGCTGGCGGAATCGCTGGTGCTGACCGCACTGCTCGGATCGACGCTCAAGGATCCCAACAGCCAGCTGACCCTTCAGGCACAGACCGGGGGCGGGCCGATTGACCTGCTCGTGTGCGACTGGAAGGGCGGGGCCATGCGGGGGTATCTGAAGTTCGATCCCGAACGGCTGGTCGAGGCGGGGAGCAATCCGTCGCTATTCGCGCTGTTCGGGGGTGGTTTTCTGGCCATCACCTTTGACCAGGCAGTTAGCGGGGAGCGCTATCAGGGCATTGTCCCGCTGGAGGGCGAAGGTATCGGCGCGGCGGCCGAACATTATTTCGAGCAGTCGGAGCAAATCCCGAGCCTCATTCGGCTGGCTGCGCGGCATGATGCGGGCGCGGGCTGTGTCGCAGGGGGGATATTGCTCCAGCATCTGCCCGAGGGTGAGGTGGGGCGCGACCGGCTGCATGTCCGGCACGACCATTCGGAATGGATTCACGCGCGCACCCTTGCCGAAACGCTGCGCGATGACGAACTGATTGATAGCGGGTTGCCGCTTGACCGCATTGTGTGGAACCTGTTTCACGAAGATGAAGTGCGCGTCGAGGCGGGACAGGATCTGGCCAAGGGGTGTCGGTGCAGCGCCGAGCATTTTGCCAGCGTGCTTCGTCAGTTTCCGACCGATCAACGACAGGAAATGGCCGATGATGATGGTATCATCCCGGTCGATTGCGCCTTTTGTTCGCGAGTTTTTCCGATTGCGCTCGATGCAATCGTCACGACCCATTGATGCTGCGCTTGCGAACACAGGGCAAACCGCTTAATTCTGTAGCAATAAAGGTCGCACTATAGGACGCGTGCCGCATTGCGGCGTTGGGGCAATATATGATGGCGATCTTCCAGAAATTTTCCCGAATTCTCCCTTCGGCGCTGCTGGGCTTAGGTCTGGTTACCGTGGCTGCGCCTGCTCAGGCGCCGTCACTGGCGATGCTCGACACGCTGGAAAAGGGCAGCTGGGAATTGCGTGAGCGCAGTGGTGGCAGCGTCGTTCGCTCCTTTTGCCTGGGCGATGCCCGCGCCTTCATTCAGTTGCAGCACAGCCGCGGTGGCTGTTCGCGCTATGTGATCGAAGATGGCGGTGCGGAGGTGACTGTCCATTATACCTGTCCTGGGGCGGGTCATGGCCGCACGACTATCCGCCGCGAAACCAACCGGCTGGTCCAGATCGACACGCAGGGCATATCGGGCAGCGCGCCTTTTTCCTTTGCCTATGAGGCGCGGCGCACCGGCGGCTGTTAAGGCCTGATTAGCATTTTGTTAACCATCTTTGGCTAGCACCGCCGTGCATATCGGCTTCGACATGCACACCTCCCTTTGAGTTTTTGCTCAAACACTGGGCCGCGCGGCATTGCTGCGCGGCCCGTTTTCTTGGCCGCGCCGCCCTTGCGAGCCGCCGCTCGCGGGGGTAACGGCGCGCATCATGGACAATCTGGCTGGAAAATCGGTGGTCGTGCTGTTGTCGGGCGGGCTTGATTCGCTCGTGTGCACTGGGCTCGCGCGCGAAGCGGGGGCGCGGGTCATCGCGCTGACGATCGATTATAACCAGCGCCACCGGGTCGAGCTGGACGCGGCCAAGCGGATCGCGGCGGACCTGGGCGCAGCAGAGCATATCGTGCTGCCGCTGGACCTGCGCCGGTTCGGGGGATCGGCGCTGACCGACGATATTGCGGTGCCCAAACATGGGGTGGGCGACGATATTCCGGTGACCTACGTGCCCGCGCGCAACCTGATCTTTTTGTCTTTGACCTTGGGTTTGGCGGAGGCGCGGGGGGCGCGGGACATTGCCATCGGCGTCAACGCGCTTGATTATTCGGGCTATCCCGATTGCCGCCCCGACTTCATCAGCGGCTTTGCCAAGCTCGCGGCGCTAGCAACCAAGACCGGGGATGAGGGCGAGGCGTTTGCCATCCACGCACCGCTGCAATATCTGGGCAAGGCACAGATTGCGGCAGAGGCGGCGCGGCTCGGAGTCGACGCGGGGCTGAGCTGGTCTTGTTATGACCCCACACCAGATGCATTGCACTGCGGCTTGTGCGATAGTTGCCGGTTGCGGCGCAAGGGCTTTGCAGATGCCGGGCTGCCCGATCCCACCCGCTATGCGGCTGCACCGGCGCCATGACCTATAGCGTTAAAGAGATTTTCCTGACGCTGCAGGGCGAGGGCGCACAGGCGGGGCGGCGCGCGGTATTCTGCCGCTTTGCCGGGTGCAATTTGTGGACAGGGCGCGAGGCGGACCGCTCCAAGGCGATTTGCCGGTTCTGTGACACCGATTTCGTTGGCACGGATGGTGTTGGCGGGGGCAAGTTCGCCGATGCGCCCGCGCTGGCAGCAGCGGTGGCCGCATGCTGGGGCGACGGCGCCGACCATCGCTATGTCGTACTGACCGGCGGCGAGCCGATGTTGCAGGTCGATGACGCGGTTATCGACGCGCTGCACGGTGAGGGCTTTACCATTGCCATCGAGAGCAATGGCACGCTGGCGGTACCCCGCAGCATCGACTGGATATGTATCAGTCCGAAGGCAGGCAGCAATTTGGTGCAGGCCAGCGGCGATGAGCTGAAACTCGTATGGCCGCAGCCGGGGAGCGATCTGGACGCCCTGGCGGAGCTCGATTTCGCGCACCGCTTGATCCAGCCGCTCGACGATGTGCGCGGCACGGCCAATGTCGCCGAATGCGTGGAACTGGTGCGCCGCGACCCGCGTTGGCGATTGTCGTTGCAAACGCACAAGTTGTTGGGACTGCCTTGACCGGCGCTTATTCCGCTTCGGCGGACTCGCTCTCATCGGGCGCAAGGGCGTCAGGGTCCGTCGGAGTTTCAGCGGGGGTTTCAGCGGCGGCTTTTGCAGCCTCTTCCTTTGCGGCCGCAGCGCCTTCGGGGGTCAGAGCGCCGCCGCTCTCATCGACCGACGTCCCATCGATGTCGCTGTCGTCGAGCATGATCATGGCGTCGCTGACCGAGCCGGGTTGCACCTCACGGCGTCGAGTTTGGTCGTGGTGGTCGGACCCGATGCGCTGTCACAGGCAGCGAGAAAGAGCGTGGCGGCTGCAATGGTCATCAATTTGGTGGTCATGCAGCGTCCCTAACTTGCCGCGCCGATATTGTCGAGAAAGGCCGGAAGATGCGCGGCCAGTGCGGCGTCGAGCGTCGCAAAGTCGCATGGTTTATCGAGCGCAGCGAGGCTGGTGACCGGAAATTCGCTGATCCCGCACGGGACGATCCCGGTAAAATGGGTCAGATCGGGCGCGGCGTTAATCGCGAAGCCGTGGAGCGTGACCCAGCGTTTGACCCGCACGCCGATGGCTCCGATCTTCGCTTCGCGCCCGAATGGATCGTCGGTCCAGATACCGATGCGGCCCGGCGCGCGGCGGGCGGTGTTCAGGTTGGCCAGGCCGATGCGCGTCCACCACTTGCCGCTGGTGACATCCAGCACCGCGCCGGTGTAGTTGGTGGGCGCCATGAAGTCGAACAGCAGGTTGTGCGTGATCAGCTTGTTGCCGGCGGGCAGTGTGAGTTCGTAGCCCGTCCAGTCGGGAATCTGACCCAGCCACAGGCGGGTTTGAAGGTCGGTCAACGGGATGGAGACCGAAGCCTCGTGCACGATGCTGCCGCCGTTGGTGAGCGCGCCGGTGCCGCGTTCCGGTGCCAGCGTCAGCTTCCACTTCGTGCCGCTTTCGGTTTCCTTGTCGAAGTCGATCACCAGCATGCCGAAGTAGCTGTTGTCGTAGGTGTAGCGCGCGCCTTCGCCGTTCAGGAAGACGAAGGTGCTGTTGTTCTGGCGCTTGTTGTAGATGTAGGTCGGGTCCATCTGGCCCGAGATCTTCAGGCCCTTGAAACCCTGGTCGGCGAAGTTGTCCTGCAGCGCCTCGGCCTTGACGGTGACACGGTTCAATTCACGCGCCTGCTCGGGCGTCTCGGCGGCGGCTGCCTGTGCGGGTTTGGCTTTGCCCGATCGTGGGTTCATCTCCTCGGGGCTGAACAACGCTTGCTCGGTGTTGTATTCGAGCGCGAGATCACCTGCGACGATGTTGTCGATCAGCACACCGTGCAACTCGAGCTTCTCGTGTTCCACGAAGCAAGTCATGAGCTTGGAGTCCTTCACGGCGATGCGATCCACGCGCACGGGCAG
>JAAUPH010000146.1 GCA_012035435.1 Sphingopyxis sp.
CCAGCGCGGCGCGGACGCGCTCGCGGCTTTCGCCCACCGCCTTGTCGGGCAGGCCAACGATGATGAATTTGGGGACGCCGGGGGTGATCTGGCACTGCACCTCCACCCCGCGCGCCTCCAACCCGAGGTACGCCGTGGTGGAAACGATCGCGACCATATGTGCCCCCGTGCAAAGCCTGTGCTTGCTTTGTTCTATAAGGCTTTTGACGGCAAAGCGCAGGAAGGTCGAGTCTTTTTCGAGCATGCTGCCACGTTGCCATGACGGCGAAACTTTCATCTTAGCGCTGAGCCCGTCGAACGGCGTCCCGCGGCCTGGGGCATGGTGGCATGGCGCCCTTCGACAAGCTTAGCGCACCGCGTTAGTCACGCCGATAGTTGACGAACATACCAACTGGTTGGTATGTAACGATCATGCCGAGTCGCTCTGTCCCTTCCCCCGCGACACCCCCGCAGCGCGGCGAAGCGCGGGCCGCGATCATTGCGGCGGCGCATCAGCTGGTGAAGCGGCAGGGCTATGCCGCGACCTCGGTCGACGATATTTGCCGCATGGCTGGCGTAACCAAGGGCGCCTTTTTCCACCACTTTGCATCGAAAGAAGCGCTGGCAATCGCCGCGGCGGAAGGGTGGACCGCGCGCGCGGCGCCCTTGTTCGACCTGCCGCCCTCTGCGCAGCTCGCCGATCCGCTCGACCGCCTGCTCGGCCATATTGATTTTCGCGCGTCGATGATCGGCGGCGAGGCAGAGGACTACACCTGCTTCGTCGGCACGATGGTGCAAGAGGCGCATGCGTCGAGCCCGGCGATCCGGGCAGCAAGCGGCGCGAGCATCACCGCTTATGCCGAACGGCTCGCCGAAGACATCGCCGCGGCGATCGACACCTATGGCATCGCCGACGGCGTGACCGCGATCAGCCTCGCCTATCATATTCAGGCCGTGCTGCAGGGCGCGTTCGTTATCGCCAAGGCAAAGTCCGACCCCGAAGCTGCGCGCGACAGCATCACGCATGTGAAACGCTATGTGTCCATATTGTTTGCCAAGGGAGCAGACTGATGTCGTTCCAATCCTATCTCGACAATATCGAGGCGAAGACCGGCAAATCGCCCGATGACTTCAGGGCAATGGCCATAGCGAGAGGCGTTGCGGCGGGCGGCATCCTCGCCCCCGGCGTCAAGGCCGGAGCCGTAATCGACTGGCTCAAACAAGATTTCGGGCTTGGCCATGGCCACGCGATGGCCATCGTCGCGCTGATCAAGGGCAAGACCGAGTAGCGCGGATTATAGCCGAGGACAACCAGCATGCCCGTCAATCCCAACGCTGCAATATCGATCACCGCTTTCAACTGGGTCCCACCCTTTGCGCAGGGGCAGGTGCGCGATCTGCGCGTCCGCTGGGCGCTGGAAGAAGCGGGGCTCGACTATGCCGAACGCCTACTTGATCCGCGCGAGCCGCGGCCCGATGCCTATCATGCGGAACAGCCGTGGGGACAGGTGCCGGTCTTTCGCGAGGGCGAACTCAGCCTGTTCGAAAGCGGAGCGATCGTGCTGCATATCGGCGGCCGCAGCGAGGCGCTGCTGCCGTGTGATGCAGCGGGGCGGACAAAGGCGACCCAGTGGCTGATCGCTGCGCTTAACAGCATCGAACCCTCTGCCATGCAGCTGCTCACCATCGACATTTTCGCCGCCGGTGAGGCGTGGACGGTCGAGCGCCGCCCGCAGGTTGCCGAGTTTTTGGACAAAAGGCTGGCGCGGCTGGCCGATGCGCTGGGGAGCCGCGATTGGCTGGAAGACCGGTTTACCGCGGGCGATCTGATGATGAGCACGGTGCTGCGTATTCCGCCGCCCGACATGCTTGCCGATCACCCCAAGCTCACCAGCTACAAAAGCCGATGTGAGGCGCGTCCCGCCTTTGCCCGCGCGCTTGAAGCGCAAATCGCCGCGTTCCAATGCGAACCGGCCTGAGAGAGGAGTGACCCATGACCTATATCGACGGGTTCGTGATTGCGGTGCCGACCGCGAACAAGCAAAAGTTCATCGACCATGCCTATATGGCCGATGGCATCTTCATGGAATTTGGCGCGATCCGCGTGATCGAGTGCTGGGGCGATGATGTGCCGGGCGGCACGCTCACCGACTTTCGCAAGGCGGTGCAGGCAACCGAGGACGAAAGCGTCGTGTTCAGCTGGATCGAATGGCCCGACAAGGCGACGCGCGACGCCGGGATGGCCAAGATGATGGCGCCCGATTTCAATGACCCGCGCATGGATAGCGAAAAGAATCCGATGCCGTTCGACGGCAAACGCATGATCTTTGGCGGCTTTGCGCCGGTCGTCGATCTGGGAGACGAATCATGAGCAACCAGCATGGCGATTTCATCTGGTATGAACTGCTGACCAGCGATGCCGACGCGGCGGGCGATTTTTACGACAAGGTCGTCGGTTGGACGAGCAAGCCGTCTGGCCAGACGACGTCGATTATCGTTTCTTTTCAAGCGGCGATGGGACCAACATGGCCGATGGCGTCGGTGGCTATATGGCGATCACGCCTGACATGGCCGAACATGGCGCACGACCCGCATGGATCGGCTATATCGGGGTGGACGACGTCGATGCCAGCGTGGCGTCGATCAAGGCTGCGGGCGGTGCGGAGCTGATGCCCGCGATGGACCTGCCCGGCGTGGGCCGGATGGCGATGGTCGCCGATCCGCAGGGCGCGCTCTTCTATGTCATGCGCGGCGAATCCGATGAGGAAAGCCACAGCTTTGCCGCCGAGTACCCCAAGGTGGGTCATTGCGCCTGGAATGAGCTCAGCACCACTGACCCCGACGGCGCCAAATCATTCTATGGCCAGCAGTTCGGCTGGACCAAGGATGGCGAAATGGACATGGGTCCGATGGGCAAATATGAATTTCTGAGAGCAAGCGGCGGCCGCTTTGCACTGGGCGCGGTGATGCCGAAAATGCCGGACATGCCGATGTCCGCCTGGACCTTTTACTTCCGCGTGCCCGACATCGACGCCGCGGCCGCGACCACCCGCGGGCTGGGCGGGACGCTGTTCATGGAGCCGATGGAAATCCCCGGCGGCGACTATAGCTTTACGGCGATGGACCCCCACGGCGCGGCGTTCGGTATCGTCGGGCCGCGGCTCGGCTGAAATCGGGAGGCACATCATGGACAAGCTGATCAGCTGCCTATGGTATGACCATGGCGAGGTCGGCAAGGCGGCGGCGTTTTACGCGAGTATTTTTCCCGACAGCCACGTGGGGCGCATCAATATCGCGCCCAGCGACTTTCCGGGCGGGAGCGCGGGAACGGAGCTGACCGTGGAGTTTACCGTGCTGGGCCGTGCCTTCATCGGCCTTAACGGCGGCGACATATTCAAACCGAACGAGGCCGTGAGCTTCATGGTCATGGCCGATACGCAGGAAGAAACCGACCGTTACTGGAACGCCATCGTGGGCAATGGCGGCGCGGAAAGCGCCTGCGGCTGGTGCAAGGATCGGTGGGGCCATAGCTGGCAGATCACCCCGCGCGTGTTGCTCGACGCGACGACCAGCGATGACCGCGGAATCGCCAGCCGCGCCTTCACCGCGATGCTGTGCGAGGCGTGACGGGGCTACCCTGAAACAAAGTTAACCCGCCAGTTACCGCAGTCCTTCGCAAGCCGTTGACCGCCTCGCGCGTAGGCGCGGGGGATGGTTTCGCGCCTGTCCCTGCTGCGCACTGCGCTGGTCGCCCTGTTTGCGGCGGCGCTGGCCTTTGCACCGGCGCAGGCCGCCGATGGCGTCGATCTCTCGGTTGAAACCATCGTCACCTATGACGTCGTTGAAGAAGACGCCGAAGAGGATACCGTCGAAGCACCCGGCATGGTCCAGCGTCATGCCGCAACGCCTGCTTTGCAAAGCGACGAGCGCACCGGCCCGCGCTTTGGCCCCTTCACCGTCGTTGACGGAAGCACAGCACGCATGGTCGGCGGTGTCGGCAGCGCAACCCCGCGCCAGTTCGCCGCCATGCTCGCCGCGCACCCCGCGCTAAAGCGCATCGAACTGGTCGATTGCCCCGGCAGTCTCGACGAAGAAGCGAATCTGCGGCTGGCCCGCGCGATTCGGAGGGCGGGCCTGGCGACACATGTTCCCGATGGTGGCTCGGTTCGCTCAGGCGCGGTTGAGTTGTTCTTGGCCGGCACCACCCGCAGCGCTGCACCGACCGCCGAATTTGGCGTCCACAGCTGGCGCGATGAAGATGGCCGCGAGGCGCGCGACTATCCCGCCAATGATCCGGTACACGCCGAATATCTCAGCTATTACCGCGAGATGGGGATGGACGCCGCGACCGCACAGGCCTTTTACGCCATGACCAATGCCAGCAGTTTCGACGACCTCCAATATCTGACCCGGGCCGATATCGCGCGATATGTCGCGCTAAACTGATCTTTGGTCGATGCGCGTCCTTGCGGACGAGCCCACCGCTCCCCACCTCGCCTGCTATGGCCCGACGCTCGCTTTACCAACGCCTTCGCCAGAACGCCGTGGTCCGGCTGTGCCTGTTCGGTTTCGGCGCGTTTATGCTGCTGCTCGTTCCCATCATCGGCGTGCTGCCGGGGCCGGGCGGTATCGTGCTGTTCCCCATCGGCCTTGCGCTGGTGCTGCAGAACAGCGTTTGGGCAAAGCGCGTCTATGGGCGGTTCAAGCGCAAACACCCGCGCTATGCGGCTTGGGCCGACCGGCTGATGCGCCGACCGACCGCCGCGCGCAAACGCGCGCTGGAGAAATTGGAAGGGGAAGCGTTGCGCGAAGCCAAGGAAGGCAATTGACTTTCGCGCATCACGCCCTTATCGGACCCGGCAACGGCGGCCGCCTCGGATTTGGCGGCCCTTTTTCGTTGCAACGACCGATATGATTCGGGCCATGATATTTTGAGGAAACCGCGATGAAGCGCACCTATCAACCCAGCCGCCTCGTGCGCAAACGGCGTCACGGATTTCGCGCCCGCAAAGCGACCGTCGGCGGCCGTAAGGTTCTTGCCGCCCGCCGTGCGCGCGGCCGCAAGAAGCTGTCGGCCTGAACACCCGATCGTCGGACGGCGCCATGCTGCGCCAGATGACAGCGCGGCGTGAATTTCTGGCTGCAAACCGCGGCCTGCGTTTTCCCACACCCGGCTTTGTCCTGCTCGTCCGCCCGCGCGGCGATGATGATGCTGCGCTGGGCATAGGTTTTACCGTCAGCAAGAAAGTCGGCAACGCCGTCACGCGCAACCGCATGAAACGGCGGCTGCGGGCTTTGGCGCGTGCGGCGCTGCCGCTGCGGGGCTTTGCCGGTGCCGACCATGTGCTGATCGGGCGGCACGGCGGCAATGATATCGGCTTTGCCGAACTGGAAGCGCAGCTTGATTCGGCGTTGGGGCGCGCTGCAAAGAAGATGGCACCCGGCGACGGAGCGACGCCATGATCGCCAAGCTGCTGATCCTGATCGCGCGCGTATGGCAGATCGGCCCCTCGCGCATCCTGCCGCCAACGTGCCGCTATTCTCCGTCATGCAGCGCCTATGCCATCACCGCGCTGTCGCGCTATGGTGCGATCAAGGGTGGCTGGCTGGCGATAAAGCGGCTATTGCGCTGCCACCCTTGGGGGGGCCACGGCCATGACCCGGTGCCGTAACGGCCCGACCTTTCCCCATAACGACGTGAAGAGAGAGCGATAAGCGTGGACGACAAGCGTAATTTGATCACCGCGATTCTGTTGTCGGTGCTGATCCTGATCGGCTGGAATTTCATTGCCGAACGCTTCTTCCCCGCGCCGCCGCCCGTAGAGGCGGTGCGGGATGCCCTCGGGCCAGTCATCATCATGCATCATGGGGCCGTGCCTTCAGGGCCATCCGGCCCCCCCGGAGCCTGGGCGAGGCTTTGCCTCGCCCGGATGCGCCACCCATCAGGAAAAGTGTCAACTAGTTTTTAAATGAAGTCTATTAAGTCATATTTGAACTCATTTATGCATTCGGTTCAGTAGATACAAATGAATAAACAAAAAAAATTGATAATCAAGTAATCATTAACCATTCGTATTTAAATAATAAAATGACAATAAATAATATATCAAATTTCTTAATATTGATAACTGTTAGGCTGAGACACGGGCTTACGCTTGCAGCAGATTGGTATCCTCTTCCGGGGTGCTGGATGTACGCGACTGTGCTTTGATCGCTTCATCTTCACTAGTCAAATCACCTTCGGCGGCCGTGGTGAGGGGCGCGGACGGCTGACTTGGTGATGGGGACGGCGGTCGTGGCCCCTTGGACAGTTGC
>JAAUPH010000147.1 GCA_012035435.1 Sphingopyxis sp.
GCCAGGATCGCGTCCCCGGCTTCGCCGACATCGGCGGCGTCCTCGACGTGGATCGACCAGCCGCTGCCGGTCCACCAGGTCACCGCGCCGCTAGCGAGGTCGTTGCCGGTAAGCAGTTTCATGCAAGTTTCTCCGCTTGGGCCGCAAGACTGTGAAGCCGGTCGTCGGCATCGGCGAGCGCCGCGACTGCGCCAATGACGATCAGCGCGGGGCTCTTCACGCCCTCACGCACCACCATGTCGCCCAGGTCAGCCAGCAGCGTGCGCAGCGCGCGGCTGTCGGCGCGCGTGCCTTTTTTCCAGCACTGCGACGGGCATGCCAGGGGCGACCCCGTCGGCGATCAGCTTGTCAGCGATCGCCTCGGCGGTGGCGATGCCCATGTAAACGACCAATGTGCGGCCATAGCCTGCGAGGCCCGACCAGTCTTGATCGGTCAGATCTTTGCACTGTCCGGCAACAAAGCTGACGCTGTGCGCATAGTCGCGGTGGGTGAGGGGGAGGCCGGCGGCAGCAGCGCAACCTGTGGCCGCCGTGATACCGGGAACCACTTCGCATATCACACCCGCAGAGCGCGCCGCCTCGAGCTCCTCACCGCCGCGTCCGAAAATGAACGGATCCCCGCCCTTCAGTCGCACGACATCACGGCCCGCCAGCGCCGCGTCAACGATCAGCGCGTTGATGCCGTCCTGCGGCAGCGTATGGCGGCTACGCTGCTTGGCCACGGACACGAGTTCGGCGTGCGGCGATGCCAAAGCAAGGATCGCCGCATCGACCAAACCATCATGCACGATCAGATCGGCGCTGGCGATCAGCCGCGCGGCCTTGACCGTCAAAAGGTCCGGATCGCCCGGACCCGCGCCGACCAGCCGGATTTTGCCCGCATGCGCGAGAGAAGGGGCGGGGGATGTCATTTTGGCAGAATGCGCCCCGCACCATCCCTGCGCAAACCAGCCTTTTTTTCTGTGCCTAAAGCCCCGCTATCAGGCGCCCTTGCGGATCAGGCCGGGCCGGTCGCCCTCGCCCTCTGGATCGCGTAGCCCGACCGCGATGGAGGCGCGCGGTGAGTCGCTTTCCGAACTCGCCACAGGATAGGCGCAATAATCTGCGGCATAATAAGCGCTGGGGCGGTGATTGCCTGACAGGCCGATCCCGCCAAAGGGCGCGGCGGAAGATGCGCCATTGGTCGGGCGGTTCCAGTTGATCACACCGGCGCGGGCATTGGCCCAGAACTGGTCATAAAGCTGAGGCGTGCCGCCGATCAGCGATGCCGAAAGCCCGAACATCGTATTGTTCGCCTCGGCAATTGCGCCCTCAAAACTGTCAACGCGCACCACTTGCAGCAACGGACCGAACAGCTCGACGTCAGGGCGTTCGCTGATACCGGTGACATCCATGATACCTGGGGTCAGGAATGGGCGACCCTTTACCGGGCGGGCAAGATGCTTGATCGCCTTGCCGCCGTTCGACATCAGGATCAGAAAGCTTTCGGTCAGGCCATCGGCCGCCTCGTTGTCGATGACCGGTCCCATGAACGGCGCCGGATTGGCCAGCGGTTCATCGACGATCACGCGGTTGGCAATGCCGCGCACATCCTCCAGAAAACGGTCGGCGATGCTGTCGTGAATGATCAGGCGGCGGGCGGCGGTGCAGCGCTGGCCGGCGCTCAAAAACGCCGATTGCACCACCAGCGTCGCGGCGCTTTGCATGTCGGCGGGTTCCCACACCACAATGGGATTGTTGCCGCCCAGTTCGAGCGCCAGCATCTTGTCGGGGCGTGAGGCAAACTGGCGGTTGAGCGCGATGCCCGTTCGCGCCGATCCGGTGAACAGAAGCCCGTCGATGCCCTCATGTGCGGCCAGCGCCTTGCCTTCATCGGGACCGCCGATGACGAGCCGCACGACATTTTCCGGAACGCCGGCCTGATGAAACAAGTCGACCAGCATCGCGCCGGTTGCGGGCGTCTTTTCCGATGGTTTGAACACCACTGCATTGCCCGCCAGCAGCGCCGGTACGATATGGCCATTGGGAAGATGTGCGGGGAAGTTATAGGGGCCCAGCACTGCGAGCACGCCATGCGGCTTATGGCGCAGCGCATTGCGCATGCCCATCGCGCCGTCGATCCGCCGATTGGGGGTGCGCTCGCCATAGGCTTGTGCGGAAATATCCACCTTGTTGGCGACCGATTCGACTTCTGTCCGCGCTTCCCACAATGGCTTGCCGGTTTCGCGCGCGATCAGTTCGGCGAGCTTTTCGCCCTCGGCCTTCACTTGATTGGCAAAGCGGCGCAGCGTTTCGGTGCGAAAGGTCAGCGGCTTGGCGGCCCATTCGGCCCAAGCCCCGCGAGCCCGCGTTACCTCATCATCCACATTGCTGATTGCGCCGCGCCAAAGTTCCTCTCCAGTGGCTGGTTCAAAGGAAATAATCTCGCCGCTCATATCGTCCCAGACATCCCACCAAGTCGGCCAAATGGTTGCGCCAGCGCTAACTATCGGGCTTTTTGTCCCTATCCGCGAACGCTGGCCGCTGCAACCACGCAGACCAGCTTGCGTCGCCGCCTGCTTCCCGCGATAGACGGACGGCAGCCAGCCGCAGCAACAGGGGCGATTTTGAACGACACGCCATCCGTGACGACTCCGGAGTGGGCCGACCATTATTGGTGGTCGGCGGACGGCATCCGGCTGCACTGCCGTCTCTACGGCGATCCGTTGGCGGGCGGCGGCGTACCGATCCTGTGTTTGCCGGGCCTCACCCGCAATGCGCGGGATTTCGACGCGCTGGCACCGGTTCTGGCATCCGGCGGCCCTGTCGCTGCCGTCGACTTTCGTGGGCGCGGCGAAAGCGGCTTTGCCAAAGATCCCATGACCTATGTCCCGATCACTTATGTGCAGGACGTGGCGCTGCTGCTCAGCAGCCTCAAGTGGGAGCGCTTTGCCGTCATCGGTACGTCGCTTGGCGGGCTGGTCGCGATGCTGCTGGCGGGAACGATGCAGGGACGCTTTGCCGGCGCCGTGCTGAACGATGTGGGCCCGCAGCTGGAGCCGGCCGGGCTTGACCGCATCCGCAGCTATGTCGGCAATGCATCGAGCCACCCAACCTGGCTCCACGCCGCCCGCCAGACCGCAGACCTCAACGGTGCAGTGTATCCCGGCTATCATATCCAGGATTGGCTGCGGATGGTTCACCGGACCCACCGGCTGACGCCTGAGGGGCGGATCGTCGCCGACTATGATAAACAGATCGCTGCGCCCTTCCGCTTGCCGGGCGGGGAAGCAGGGGTCGATTTGTGGCCAGCCTTCGACGCGATGGCATCCATGCCGCTCCTGCTTTTGCGCGGTGCTGTGTCCGACATATTGGCCGAAGCCACCGCACAGCAGATGCTGAGCCGGGCAAAGAATGGGCAGCTTTGCACCGTGCCCGGCGTCGGCCATGCGCCCACGCTGGATGAACCCGAATCCCGCCCAGCCGTTGCGGCCTGGCGCAGCACATTGGCACCATGACGGCGCCAACGCGCATCCTGCATCTGCATTCCAGCTTTTCGCTCGGCGGCAAAGAAGCCCGTGCGACCCGGCTGATGAACCTGATGGGTCCGCGGGCGGTGCATGTTGTGCTCTCCGCAGTGCCGGATGCACTAGGTGCGCGTGATGCCATTGCCGCGGACGTTGATGTCGATTTGCCCGGTGACAGCGGTGCGCCGCCGCTGCACGGCAAGCCTGGCCTGCGCCGCTACCGCGCGCTGGCCCGCTATATGCAGGGCTTCGATCTGGTGCTCAGTTACAACTGGGGCGCGATGGACGGCGTGATGGCGCGCCGTATGCTATCGCCCTTCATGGCGCTGCCGCCGCTCGTCCATCACGAAGATGGGTTTAACGAGGATGAGAGCGTGAAGCGCAACTGGAAACGCAGTGCGTTTCGCCGCCTTGCGCTGCCAACAGCGGAGGCGCTGGTCGTGCCGTCCGACCTGCTGCAGCGGATCGCGAAAGAGGAATGGAGCACAAACGCGCAGCTAATCTGCAATGGCATTGACGTTGCCGCCTATCACGGGCCCCCGGATCAACCGATCCCGGGCCTGGACCGCAGGGATGGCGACATCATTATCGGTACGGTGGCAGGTCTGCGCGCGGTCAAGGATCTGCCCGCGCTGGTGCGCGCCGTTGCCCCGCTCCCTCCAAATGTTCGACTGGCGATCGTGGGAGAGGGGTCTGAGCGCGAGACGATTGTGGCCGCAGCCGATGCATGCGGTATGGCGGACCGGCTGATCCTGCCTGGCTTTATGGCTGCTCCGCATCGCTGGATCGGCCATTTCGACGTCCTTGCTCTGTCATCGCGCAGCGAGCAGGCGCCAATTGCCGTGATCGAAGCGATGGCGGCGGGCCTGCCCATTGCCAGCCCCGACGTCGGCGATGTTGCGGCGATGGTCGCGCCCGAAAATCGGATATATATTGTGCCCGAGGCGGCAGATTTGACGCACGCGCTTGCTCGGCTGATCGGCGATGCAGAGTGCCGCCGCGCTGTCGGTGGAGCAAATGCCGAGCTAGCGGCGTTACACTTTGACGAACGAACCATGGTTGCCAGCTATGACGCCGTTTATGGCGCCGCGCTTGGAGGGCGTTCGCTGTTTACGGGCTAACATCATTCATGCCGATTCTGTTTCAGAATCGCGGCAACTGGCGCTAGGGGCGGGATGACGGTTCGGCCTGCGCCGGGGGAGAGAGCAGGCCCGACAACAAGGGATTATCTGTGTTCAAAGGGTTGAAGCCGATTGTTTACGGTGGCCGCGAAGTCTGGCCGCTGGTTGAGGGTGGCAAGGGCGTTTCTGCTACAAACCACATGTCGAGCGGAGCTTGGGCCGCGGCTGGCGGAATCGGCACGGTATCGGGCGTCAATCCCGACAGTTATGACGCTGACGGCAATGTTATTCCGCAAATCTATCATGGCAGAACCCGCGCTGAGCGGCACGAAGAACTTGTCGCCTATGGTGTTGCGGGCGGCACCGAACAGATCCGGCGCGCCTATGATATGGCGAACGGCAAAGGTGCGATCAACATCAACGTCTTATGGGAAATGGGCGGCGCTCAGCGCGTACTCGAAGGTGTGCTGGAAAACTGCCCAGGCTTGGTCACTGGGGTCACCTGCGGTGCTGGCATGCCCTATAAGCTCTCTGAAATCGCCGCGCGCACAATGTGCTCTACCTGCCGATCATCAGCTCGGCGCGGGCCTTTCGCGCTCTATGGAAGCGCGCATATCACAAGGTGCCACACCTGCTGGGCGCCGTGGTTTATGAAGATCCCTGGCTCGCGGGCGGCCATAACGGCCTGTCCAACGCCGAAGATCCGCGTAAGCCCGAGGATCCCTACCCCCGCGTCAAGGCGGTCCGCGACACGATGCGCGCCGAGGGGATTTCGGACGATGTCCCCATCGTGATGGCGGGCGGTGTCTGGTATTTGCGCGACTGGAACAACTGGATCGACAATCCGGAGCTGGGTCAGATCGCGTTTCAGTTCGGCACCCGCCCGCTGCTGACGCAGGAAAGCCCGATCCCGCAGGGGTGGAAAGACCATCTGCGCACGATCGATAAAGATGATGTGCTGCTCCAGAAGTTCTCGCCTACCGGTTTTTATTCCAGCGCGGTGCTCAACCCTTTCCTGCGGATGCTCCAAGCGCGTTCGGAACGGCAAATCCCGTTCGGCAAGGAAGACTGCGCCGATACGCCAATCCGGCTTGAGGTTGACCGCAAGAAATATTGGGTCAGCGCCGAAAGCGAAGCCAAGGCGCGCGGCTGGATGAATGCTGGCTACACCAGCGCGCTCAAGACGCCCGACGACACGCTGGTGTTCGAAACCCCCGAAATGCGCGCGGAAATTCACAAGGATCAGACCGACTGCATGGGGTGTCTGTCGCACTGCGGCTTTTCATCGTGGAAAGATCATGATGATTTCACGACCGGCTACCTCGCTGATCCGCGCAGCTTCTGCATTCAAAAGGGCTTGCAGAATATCGCGCACGGCGAAAGCATCGACGACAATCTGATGTTCGCAGGCCATGTCGCGTATAACTTCAAACGCGATCCTCTTTATTCGAATGGCTATACGCCGACGGTGAAGGAATTGATCGATCGGATTTTGACGGGGGACTAATACCAAGGTGCGCTGATCCTGACCCATGAGGACGGTTTCTGGCGGCTCTCGGACAGCGTTGCGGCTTTGGGACAATGAACCACATTGACCCGTCAGCCGCGCCTTGCCGAGAACCATCAGAAAACCGTCC
>JAAUPH010000148.1 GCA_012035435.1 Sphingopyxis sp.
ACCGGTCCCTCAGCGCATCACCAAAGCCAGCCCGAGCGTCGCGAGCGGCGCGCCAGCCAGCGCCCGCCGGGGAAGGGGCGGTGGGGAAGATTCGCAAGGACATCGAACCGCTCTATCGTGCCGATGACCGCTTCAGCCAGCAATTCGCCCGCGAGCGTCGTCACCAGCGCGCCATGCCCGGAAAAACCATGCGCGAAAAAGACCCTTCCCGTGCGGCCGATGTGCGGCAGACGGTTCATCGTGACGCCCACCGCGCCGCCCCAGGCATATTCAATGGGCACGCGCGCCAGCGAAGGAAACACCTCCGCAATATGGTGCCGGACGAACGTGGCAATGTCGGCGGGCGGGCGCTGTACATATTTTTCGCCGCCACCAAAGATCAGACGCTGGTCAGCGGACAGGCGGAAATAGTTGAGCACGAAGCGGCTGTCGGCGACGGCGGCATCGCTGGGCAATAGCCGGGCCGCATCGGGCAGCGGAGCCGTCGCCACATTATAATTCATGATCGGAATGGTATAGCGGCCAAGTCTGTTATCCAGGTCCTGCATCCAGCTGTCGGTTGCCAAAATCACTGTTTCCGCAGGCACCTGTGCGGGTGTGACCCGGCTATGCTCAAAGATTGCGACGCCGGCATGGCGACAGGCCTCGGCCAGCCCAAGCGCATAGTTGAGCGGGTGAAAGTGCCCGCCCCGCCGGTCATAATGCCGCCATGATAATCGCCGCCATCGATATGCTGGCCCAAATCCATCGCGGCCACAACATCGGCCTGCCAGCCGAAGGTCCGCGCCAGAAAGTCGGTATCGCGCTGCATGGCGGCGAAATGCCCCGGCTTGTAGGCCGCTTCCAAATGCCCTGATTTCAGGTCGCATAAGATGCCATGCCGGGCGATGCGGTCGTGCACGCGGTCCACGGCGCTATAGGCAAGGTCGAAAATGGCCTGCGCCCGTTCGCGCCCAAACGCCTCATCAATCTCGCGCATTGACCAGCGGAGACCGGGGATCAGCTGCCCGCCGTTCCGCCCCGATGCGCCAAAACCTATTGATTCCGCCTCGAACAGGCCGACCTTCAAGCCCTTTTCGGCGCACGCCAGTGCTGCCGATAATCCCGTGAAACCGCCGCCGATGACGGCAATGTCGAAAGCTGAATCGCGCCATTCCCCCGTCTGCGGCGTCCATGGATTGGCGGTCGCGCGGTAATAGCTGTGGTTGAGCGCGTCACCGACCATCGCGCGCTAGCAACCAGAAACGCATGCGGAATGCATAGGATTCAGCGTTCCCGCGCAGGCGGGAATCCAGCTTCGGACGGCTCGGCACGACACTGTGATCCGCTGGACCGCCGCGTGCGCGGGGGTGACGACACATGTGGAGAGATTTGATCCTTGGATGGTCATGATCATCGGTTCACAACCCTATTCGGGTTCTGCTTCGGCTCCTGCCGCCAGATCGATCACATAGATCTTCCGAACCATTTCCAGATTTTCCCAGACCCCCTCAAATCCCGGCTCGATGACCAGATTGTCGCCCGGGCCCGCCTCGGTCACATGGCCGTTGTCGGCGGTCAGCCGCACCCGCCCATCCAAAATGCGGCAATATTCCCATTCGGAATAGCTCACCCGCCAGCTTCCCGCGCAACAACTCCATTCACCAACCAGCCTGGTGCCATCGGCGGACTCATAGCCGTTGCGGGTTTCGCCTTGCGGTGTGCCGGTCAGTACCCGGTCGGCAACGGGTGCGAACGCCTCTGGCGCGACCGCGTCGGTTTTGAAATGGGTGACGGCCATCGTCATACCCGCAGCAACAGATGCTCGCGTTCCCAACTCGAAACAACCGATTGATAATTGTACAGTTCCTGATCCTTGACCGCATAGAAGATGTCGAAGAAATCCTCGCCCAGCAGCGCCTTCACCTTCTTGCAGCCCGAAAAGCGGTCGAGCGCGGCCTCCAGCGTGCGGGGCAGGGTGCGGGCGCGGTTATAAGCGCTGCTTTCAATCTCTTTCGGTGGCACCATGCGTTCGACCATGCCGATATATCCGCACACCAGTGATGCAGCCATGGCCAGATAGGGGTTGCTGTCCGCACCCGGCAGGCGATTCTCAACCCGGCGGTTGTGCCGGTCGGACACTGGCACGCGGAAACCGCATGACCGGTTGTCAACGCCCCAATGCACGTTGATCGGCGCCGCGCTGTCGGGCCGCATCCGGCGGAAACTATTGACGTTGGGGGCATAAAGCGGGGCAATTTGCGGCATGAGGCGGACAAGGCCCGCAATATGGCTGCGAAACAGCGCGCTGTCCTTGCCATTGCTTGATGCAAACAGGTTTTTGCCGCTGCCCAAGTCGACGACCGACTGGTGAATATGCATCGCGCTGCCGGGCTGACCCGCCATCGGATTGGCCATGAAGGTCGCATAAACGCCGTGATGCTTCGCCACCGCGCGGACAACCCGCTTGAACAGGAACACCTGATCGGCCAGCTTCAGCGGGTCGCCGTGAATGAAGTTCACCTCCAGCTGCGCTGCGCCCATTTCGTGGATCATCGTGTCGATATCGAGCCCCATCAGCTCGCAATCGTCATAGATATGATCGATAATATCTTCATATTCGTTCATCGCCTCGAGCCCATAGGGCTGGCTCGCGGTCTCGGCCCGCCCGCTCGACCCGGTGGGCGGAACGAGCGGAAAATCCGGGTCGACATTCTGGCTGACCAGGTAAAATTCCACCTCGGGCGCGATAATCGGCTTCCATCCCTGTTCGGCATAAAGCCTCAGTACTTTCTTGAGGATCGCGCGCGGGGCCAGCGATACTTCACTTCCGTCGCGATTGAACGCATCGGCAATGACAAAGGCGGTCGGCGATTTGAAGCCCGGGGCGACACAGATTGTTTCGGGGTCGGCAATCAAAATCTTGTCGGGATCCTTGTCCCAGATATCCTCAATATCTTCGGGGTAATGACCGTCGATAGTGCAAATGAAGATGCTGCCGGGAATGCGCAGCGATTTATCGCGCACCGACGACAGAAATTTGTTTGCTGGCAGCACTTTGCCGCGCTGAACCCCGTTAATGTCGGGGACGATACATTCGACTTCTTCGATCTTGTGCTCGGCGATCCAGCTCGCCAGATTGATACTCATAAAGCCTCATCTTTCCCCGCCAGATTGCGGGGGAGGGGTGGGCGGCTGCGCAACGGACGGGGCAACCGGTACACGGACCCGCACCCGAAAAAGGCAGCAGTTCAATCCTGTGCGGCGTGAAGCAACCACCAATTGCGACATTTGGCAAGCTGGCAATTCACAGCCCCGAAATCCAAACTTCACGTCGTCATTCCCGCGAAGGCGGGAATCCAACTCCTACCTTTTCGTCCGAACGCTGAGCCGGTGCAGACATTGGAGCGCGGGAGCTGGATCCCCGCCTTCGCGGAAATGACGAGATAGCCAGTTCAACAGGTCCGTCACTGGAATCGCACGGGCGCTAGAGGAACGCGCGCAAATCGCCCATGAAGCGGTCAAACTGGTCGTGGTGGAGCCAGTGACCGGCCTGCTCATATTCCTTGACCGTGGCCGTCGAAAAATGGACCATGCGGCCATCATGCTCGGGGTTGCTGGCCCAGCTGTCCGCGCCATAGAGCAGCAATGTGGGGCAGGTGATCTCGCGCCACAGGGCCTCAATCTCCGCCTGCGGCAGGTCGAAAACGGGCCAGACGTTCAGGTGGTTGTCGAACTTCCAGCTCCAGGTCCCATCCTCATTACGGTTGACGCCGTGGATCGTAAGGTGGCGGGCCTGTTCGGCGGTGAGATAGCTGTTCTCGCTCTGCATCCGCTCCAGCGCGGCATCGAGCGTGGGGTAGCGCTTGGGCAGACGGCCAGCGGCGGTACGCTTTTCGTCGATCCAGCCGCGCCAACGTTCAGCAAAGGGCTTGGCCTCGCGCTCGGCGCGGGCCTTGGGCGACGGGCCAAGGCCTTCGATCGCCACCAGCTTGCAGACATTGCCAGGATACAGGCCGGTGTACCGGATGCAAACATTGCCGCCCAGCGAGTGCGATACGATCGTCACGGCGCCGCATCCATCTGATGAATAAGCTGGCCCAGATCATAGACCAACGCATCAATGCCGTAATTGCCGTCGGGCGACCACGCGCTGTCGCCGTGCCCGCGCAAGTCTGGCGCGATGACATGCCAGTCGCGGCGCAGTTCCTCGGCCACCCAGTCCCAGCTGCGGCAATGGTCGCGCCCACCATGGACGAGCAACAGCGGCGGCGCATCGCGATTGCCCCAATCGGCATAGTGGAGCTTCAGCCGCTGCGAGATGAAATAATGCGAAGTGGGACCGGATTGCATGATGGGAGACTTTGTGCTGCTTGATGGGTTGCGGCCTGAAACGCGATTGCGCGCGCGGCGTCAATGGGGAGAGAGCATATGACCGTCTTTCGTGAAGGCCTTTTCCACGGCAAAACTGCCTTCGTCGCGGGCGGCACCAGCGGCATTAATTTGGGCATCGCCAAGCGCTTCGCTGAACTCGGCGCGCGGGTCGCGGTGGCCGGGCGCGATCCGGACAAGGCGCAGCACGCGGCGGCATCCATCGGCCATGACGCGATCGGTCTGTCGGGCGATGTGCGCGACTATGGCGCTATCCGCGGGGTTATGGAGACGGTTGTCGACCGATTCGGCCCAATGGATATTGTCGTGTCGGGGGCGGCGGGCAATTTCCTGGCCCCCGTACTCGGCATGTCGGCCAATGCCTTTCGCACTGTCGTCGATATCGACCTCAACGGCACCTTCAACGTGTTTCGCGGCTGTCACGACCTGCTGAACACGCCCGGCGCGTCGCTCATCGCCATCACGGCGGGGCAGGCGGTCAATGCCATGGCGATGCAGGCGCATGCCTGTGCTGCCAAGGCCGGGATCAACCAGCTCATCCGCGTGCTCGCGCTCGAATGGGGGCCTGATGTGCGTGTGACAGGCATCTCGCCGGGCCCCATTGCGGGAACCGAAGGAATGGCGCGGCTGGCTCCCGATGCAACGACGCGGCAAAAACATTATGACCGGATTGCGATGAAGCGCTGGGGCGAAATCGAGGAGATTGCGGAGGCCGCCGTGTTTCTCTGCTCCCCCGCCGCCGCCTATATCACCGGGACAATCATCGACGTCGACGGCGGGTCGCAGGTCGGCGACGCGTCGCGCATCGACGCGGGCAAAGGGCTGGCCTGAGCGTCAAAGGATTGGGAAAATGGTGGGCGTGGCAAGGATTGAACTTGCGACCCCTGCGATGTCAACACAGTGCTCTACCACTGAGCTACACGCCCACACGTTGTTTGGGGTGACGCGCCATTAGTGCCATGTGGCACCCCGCGCAACCCCAGAAATCACGCTGTTTGCGAATGGCGCCCGAACAGGCTGTCGACCTCGCGGACCAGATCCTTGAGGTGGAAGGGCTTGGACAGCAGTTTGGCTTGCGGCACATTTTCCTCGGCGCGCAATGATACGGCGGCAAAGCCAGTGATGAACATCACCTGCATCTGCGGCGCGACTTTGGCGGCATATTGCGCCAGTTCGATTCCATCCATTTCGGGCATGACAATATCCGACAACAGCAAATCAAACGTGCCCGAATCCAGCAGCGGCACCGCCTCTGTCCCGCGATCGACGCTGGTGACATGATAACCCGCACTGATGAGCGCGCGCCCAAGATATTCGCGCATCACATCATCATCTTCGGCAAGCAATATGCGGATCATCGTCGCTCCAGTGGTGGTTCAATAGGGTCGGCACAGCTGCTGAAGCCGAGCTTGCTTACCATAGCGGCCCATGCTTAACAAATTGCGGCCATGACGATGAGCGATGCCCCGATTCAGCACAGTTCGGTTTCGACGTACCGGCTATTGTCTGCGCGATTGCCCGTGCTGGTTTCGGTGCCTCACGCCGGCCGCCAACTGCCCGATTGGATTGCCTCCGAAGCGCGGGTGCCCTTGTCCGACCTTGCCCGCCTGTCAGACGGGTGGAGCGATATGATTGCGGCACCGCTATTCGCGGCAGGGGCCTGCGTGGTGAAGGCGAACCTCCTGCGCGCGGTCGCCGACTGCAACCGGCATGAGGCCGACATGGACGGCATCGATGTTGTCCCCGGGTGACAGTCACCACATCGAACAGTACGGAAGGAACTTCGCTGGTTCCATTGTTCACGGTCTGCTTTGCAATGACGGGCTTGCCTGACCCCATCTTCA